>NZ_JBSFWT010000001.1:0-225306 GCF_053594975.1 Streptomyces sp. NPDC002537 | reverse complement strand
GTGTGGGGGAGCGGGCTGGTCTGCCGTTTGCGTGGTCGGGGGTGGAGTTGTTCGCGACGGGGGCGTCCGCGTTGCGGGTGCGGGTGTCTCCGTTGAGTGAGGGTTCGGGTGCGGTGTCGCTTGAGGTGGCGGATGCCGCGGGCCGCGCGGTGGCGTCGGTGGACCGGCTGGACGTACGACCGATCTCCGAAGAACAACTGGCTCAGGCACGCGCCGAGTTCCACGACTCGCTGTATCGGGTGGACTGGACCCGACTGCCATCGGCTGCCTCTCCTGCGAGCAGCGGCAAGAAGTGGGTGGTGGTGGGTCCCGGCGCGTCCGAATGGTCGGAGACATTGGCCACCGTGGTGGGAAGCAGCGCGGAGGTGCCGGAGCTGCTCGACGCCGGTGACGCGGGTGTCGTGGTGCTGCCGGTCGTCACCGACACCGTCACCGCCGTCGACATCGCCGACGGCGGTACGGCAGGCGCGGTGCGTGAGCGTACGCACCGAGTGCTGGCCGACCTCCAGGCATGGCTGGCGGATGAGCGGTTCGCCGACTCGACGCTCGTGGTGGTGACTCAGGGGGCAGTACCGGCGGGAGGTACTGAAGTGACCGACCTTGCGGGTGCCGCGGTGGGCGGTCTGGTGCGGTCGGCGCAGATGGAGAATCCGGATCGGATCCTGCTCGTCGACGTGGACGGCACGAAGGCCTCCCTCGCCGCACTGCCCCACGCGATGGACGCCGATGAAACACAACTCGCACTGCGCAGCGGCGAGTTGTATGCTCCCCGGCTGGCCCGGATGCCAGCAGCCGCCAGGAACGCCACCGGTGAGGAGCGGGAAGCGCGCGAGAGTGACGGCACGATCCTGGTGACGGGCGCCACAGGCGCGCTGGGAGCCCTGGTCGCGCGCCACCTGGTGGCCGAGCACGGTGTGGGTCGCGTGCTGCTGGCCAGCCGCCGAGGACCGGACGCCCCCGGTGCCGCGGAGCTGAGCGCCGAACTGTCCGGACTCGGAGCCGACGTGACGCTCGCCGCTTGCGACGTCGCCGATCGGGCCCAACTGGCGGCTCTGCTGGCGTCCGTACCGGCCGAGCACCCGTTGACCGGTGTGGTACACGTCGCCGGCACACTGGACGACGGTGTCATCGGGTCGCTGAGCCCGGAACGTATGGACGCCGTGCTCCGGCCCAAGGTCGACGCGGCCTGGAACCTGCACGAGCTGACCCGTGAGCTCGACCTGTCCACGTTCGTACTCTTCTCCTCCATCGCCGGGGCGCTGGGCGTACCGGGGCAGGGCAACTACGCGGCCGCCAATGCCTTCTTGGACGCGTTGGCGCAGCAGCGCCGGGCCGCCGGTCTGACGGCGACCTCACTGGCCTGGGGCATGTGGGCGGACGACAGCGGTATGGCCGGTGGGCTGAGCGACGCGGATCTGCAGCGCATGGAGCGCTCCGGTGCCGGTGCGCTCTCCGCCGCGCAGGGGCTGGCGCTGCTCGACACGGCCCTCGTCGGCCATGAGCGGATCGGCACGCCGGCCGAGGCACTCCTGGTTCCGGCCGCGTTGGACGTACGCCTCATGGCACAGGGCGACGCCGGAGAACTGCCGCCGCTCTTCCGAGGCCTGGTACGGGCAACTGCGCGCCGGAGCGCGCAGTCCGTCCAGCTGTCGCCCGCCGGTGCCCGGAGCCTGTGCGCCCGCCTGGCGGACACGCCCGCCCAGGAGCGGAAGGAACTGCTGACCGAGGTGGTCCGGGCGCAGGTCGTGGCGGTGCTCGGCCACACCGACGCCGAAGCCGTCGATGTCGACCGGTCGTTCAGCATCCTGGGCTTCGATTCGCTCACCGCCGTGGAGTTCCGCAACCGTCTCAACGAGGCCACCGGGCTGCGGCTCCCCGCCGCACTCACCTTCGACTACCCCAGCAGCCGGGCGGTCGCCGACCACCTGTGGGCGGAGCTCGCCCCCCAGATCGAGGGCGCGCCGGACGAGACCGGCAACGGTTCGGCCGAGGAGCGCATCCGCAGCGCGTTCGCCGCCATCCCGCTGTCCCGGCTGCGGGAGGCCGGACTGATGGAGAGCCTCCTGGAGCTCGCCGGAATCGAAGCCGACGTCTCGCCGACGGAGGAAGCGGACGGCTCCGCGTACTCCATCGACGCGATGGACACCGACGCCCTGATCAACATGGCACTCGTCGGCACGGGAGCGACGGAAGACGGCGACGGATCACGTGACGACCACGAGTACGACGTCTTCGGGAGCTTCCCGGAGGGCGACGACGACCCCGGCCACCAGGACACCGACAGCCTCGACGTCACCGACATGACGCGGGAGAAGTGACATCGCCATGACCCAGCCCAGCAGTCCCGATCGCCCCGACCGGACCGGCCGGCCTCCGCAGGCCGCCCCCGAGGCGAAGCTCGTCGACGCCCTGCGCTCCTCCCTCAAGGAGACCGAGCGGCTGCGCGAGCAGAACCGCAAACTGACCGGAGCCCTGCGCGAGCCGCTGGCCATCGTAGGAATGTCCTGCCGCTACCCAGGCGGAGTCAGATCACCGGAAGACCTGTGGCGACTGGTCTCCGAGGAGTCCGACGCCATATCGGGGTTCCCCGAGGACCGAGGCTGGGACATCGACGCCCTGTACGACCCCGACCCCGAACACGACGGCACCTCGTACACACGTCACGGCGGGTTCCTCCATGACGCCGCCGACTTCGACGCCGCATTCTTCGGAGTGGCACCGCGCGACGCCCGCGCCATCGATCCGCAGCAGCGGTTGTTGCTGGAGACCGCCTGGGAAGCACTGGAGAACGCGCAGATGGACCCCGGCGCGCTCCGCGGCAGCAAGACCGGGGTGTTCGCCGGAGCGATGTACCACGACTACATCAACAGCTACGGCAGCGGCAGCGTCGTCTCGGGCCGCGTCTCCTACACCCTCGGGCTGGAGGGCCCGTCGGTGACGGTGGACACGGCGTGCTCCTCGTCCCTGGTCGCCCTGCACCTGGCGGGGCAGGCGCTGCGCAACGGCGAGTGCTCACTCGCTCTGGCAGCGGGCGTCACCGTGATGGCGACTCCGGGTACTTTCGTCGACTTCAGCCGGCAGCGCGGTCTGGCGGCGGACGGCCGGTGCAAGTCCTTCGCCGAGGCGGCGGACGGCACCGGGTTCTCCGAGGGCGTCGGTGTGTTGGTGGTGGAGCGGTTGTCGGACGCGCGGCGTAATGGCCATCGGGTGCTGGCGGTGGTGCGTGGCAGTGCGGTGAATCAGGATGGCGCGAGCAATGGGCTTACCGCGCCGAATGGTCCGTCGCAGCAGCGGGTGATCCGGGCGGCGCTGGCGAACGCGCGTCTGTCGTCGGATCAGGTCGATGCGGTGGAGGCGCACGGTACGGGTACGGTCCTCGGTGATCCGATCGAGGCGCAGGCGTTGCTGGCGACGTACGGGAAGGACCGTCCGGCGGGGAAGCCGTTGTGGCTGGGGTCGGTGAAGTCGAACCTGGGTCATACGCAGGCTGCGGCTGGTGTGGCCGGGATCATCAAGATGGTCATGGCGATGCGCAATGGCGTGTTGCCGAGGACGTTGCATGTGGATGCGCCGTCGTCGAAGGTGGACTGGTCGGCGGGTGGGGTGGAACTGCTCAGGGAGTCCCGGCCGTGGGGGTCCGGTGGGCTGAAGCGCGCGGCGGTGTCGTCCTTCGGCATCAGCGGTACCAACGCGCATGTGATCCTCGAAGAGGCCCCGGCCGAGGAACCCACCGCCACGGACCTTCCAGAGCGGCCGGAGGCCACGGGCCCGGTACTGTGGCCGATCTCCGGGGCGAGCGCGGAGGGTTTGCGGGCGCAGGCGCGGCAACTGCTGGACCTGGTACGGGACGACGATGCTCCGGACCCGGCGGACATAGGGCTCGCGCTGGCGACGACGCGTGCGCAGTTGGAGCACCGTGCAGTGATCGTCGGATCCGGCCGTACTGCGCTGGCGGCCGGGCTGGCAGCGCTGGCCGAGGAGACCTCAGCTACGGGGTTGGTGCAGGGCGTGGCCCGCACCAGCGGCAAAACCGCCTTCCTCTTCACCGGACAAGGCGCGCAGCGCGTCGGTATGGGCCGTGAACTGTACGACGTCTTCCCGGTGTTCGCCCAGGCCCTGGACGAAGTGTGCGGGCACTTCGACAGACTGCTGGAAGTGCTGTTCGCGCAGGAGGGTTCGGCCAAGGCGGCGCTGCTGGAGCATACGGAGTACGCGCAGCCCGCCCTGTTCGCAGTCGAAACGGCGCTGTTCCGCCTGGCCGCATCCTGGGGTGTACGTCCGGACGTGATGGCCGGCCACTCGGTGGGCGAGATCGCCGCAGCCCACGCAGCAGGAGTGTTCTCCCTCGCGGACGCGTGCACACTGGTCGCCGCACGCGGCCGCCTCATGCAGGCCCTCCCGTCGGGCGGGGTGATGGCAGCCGTCCAGGCGACCGAGGACGAAGTCCTCGCTCTCCTCGACGGTGCCACCGACGCGGCCATCGCCGCCGTCAACGGCCCCCACGCCATCGTCATCTCCGGCGCCCGCCACACCGTCGACACGGTCGTCGAAGACCTACGAAACCAGGGACGCAAGACCTCCCTGCTCAAGGTCTCCCACGCCTTCCACTCACCCCTCATGGACCCCATACTCGACGACTTCCGCACAGCGATCTCAGGCCTGACATTCACCGAACCACACACCCCCATCGTCTCCACCGTCACCGGCCACCCCGTCACCGCGGGCGAACTCACCTCACCCGCCTACTGGGTGAACCACGTCCGTCACACAGTCCGCTTTGCCGACGCCGTACGGACCGTCGTCGCGCGTGGTGTCACGAGGGTCGTGGAGGTCGGTCCGGACGCGGTGCTGGCAGGGCTGGTGGAGGCGTCCCTGGAGCCCGCCGAGGGCGAGCGTGTGACGGTCGTGCCCACGATGCGCAAGAAGCGTGACGAGGTACGGACGGTATTGACGGGCCTGGGCCGGCTGCACGTCGCCGGATACCCGGTGGACTGGCAGGCGTTCTACAGCGACAGCGGCGCGCGCGTGGTGGACCTTCCCACCTACGCCTTCCGGCACCGCCGTTATTGGATCGACTCACCCGCATTGTTCGGCGGGTCCGTCATCGACGGGCTGGACACGATGCCCGTCCCCGAGCGGTCCGACCCCGCGGCCTCGGAGCTGCTGCGCGCGCGGCTGGCCGGACTTCCGGAGGCGGAACAGGAGAAGCTGCTGACCGAAGTGGTGGTGGAACACGCGGCGCTGGTCCTCGGCCATCATTCCGTCGGCGAGGTCGATCCGGAGCGCGGCTTCCTGGAGACAGGCGTCGATTCGCTCTCCGCGGCCGAGCTGCGGAGGAGCCTGAGCCGTGTCACGGGGCTGGAGATCCACGCCGCAGCGGTGTTCGACCTCGGCAGCCCGGCCCGGCTCGCCGCGCACCTGCGTGCGGAACTGGCCGCCGCGCACTCCGGGCAGGCCGTCGGCACATCCGCCCCGGTGTCCGCTGCCGGCGGGCCGCGTACGTCGGAGACGCTCAGCGAGCTGTTCCGGGCCGCGGTCAGGGAAGGGAAGATGGCGGCGGGCACGGCGTTGCTCAACGCGGCGGCCGACCTGCGTCCGTCCTTCCGTACCGCGGCCGAGCTGCACGGCGTGCGGGAGCCGGTGACGCTGGCCCGCGGGCCCCAGGGACCGGCCTTGATCTGCTTCCCGTCGCCGATGGCCCTCGCCGGGGCTCAGCAGTACGCGCGGCTCGCCGCGCACTTCCGTGATGTGCGTGACGTGCACGTGGTGACATCGCCCGGCTTCGTGGACGGTGAGCCGCTGCCCGTCTCCGTGGACGCCGTCGTCGACCACTTCACCCAGAGCGTGCGGGAGCTGGCGGGCGACAAGCCCTTTGTTCTGGTCGGCTACTCGTCCGGCGGGCAGTTCGCGCACGCCACGGCCGGTCGGCTGGAGCGGGAAGGGCTGCCGCCCGCCGCGATCGTGCTGCTGGACACCTACCTGCCCACGGACGGGGAGCAGGGGTCGGCCGACGCGGGCGGTTCGAGTGGCTCCGACGAGTCCGGTGGCGGCGGAGGATCCGACGGACTGTGGGCGCGGATGCTGGACGGGATGCTCGAGCGTGAGGACGCCTTCGGCACCTTCAACACCGCCAGGCTGTCCGCGATGGGCCGGTACAGCTTGTTCATCACCCGGTGTGCTCCGCAACCCGTCGAGTCCCCGGTGCTGTTCGTACGGCCGACGGAACCGTTCCCCGGGCAGGCCGGGGACGAGGCGACGCCTGAGAACGAAGCGGACTGGCGCTCCTCCTGGCCGGCCCCGCACACATTGCGCGAGGTCCCCGGAAACCACTTCACCCTGCTGGAGGGCTCGGCCGGTACGACGGCCGAGGCCGTCGATACATGGGTGGCAGCGCTCAAGAGAAGCTGACCACCGCGACACCACGGAATTCCCGGCCCCGGTAGCCGCTCGACGCACGCACCGGGGAATTCCGGTTCGTGTTTCCCCTGTGTTCGTATTGCGCCGCACGCGTGCTACGCTCCGGCGCCTGGCCACAGGGTGCGATCTCATCAGTGAGTCGATACTGGATCAAGTGATCCCCGTGAATATTCGTCCGGGTGCCACGGGGGTCGGCGAGCGGGGCCCCGGACCTGCGCCGCGAGGGGGCGTCGCATTCATGGCCGAAGCGCCTCCCAAGCTGCGCTACAAAATCGCTGTGCTCAGCGCACCGGACGAGGTGCGCACCCGGTCGATGCTGCCGATAGTGCGGGAACTGCGTCGCAGGGATCACCGGATCACCTACATCACCACCATGGAGTTCGCCGAGCGGGCCGCCACGGCCGGCGTCGACGTCCTGGTCCCCGAGTCCCGCCCCGTCCACGGCCCGCACATGGAACCCCGGGATTGGGTAGGGGTGTTGAGTCTCTCCTGCGTGGAAGACACGCTCGACTTCGCGGAAGAGATCCATGACGATTTCGCCGACAACGTTCCCGATCTCGTACTGTACGAGTCCTCGACCCGGATCATCGCGCGATTACTCACCTGCCGTTGGAACCGGCCGGGGGTGCAGATCTATCCTTCGTTCGCCTGGGGCGACTTCCTCGTCCGCGATGTCCCGCCGACGGACGAGACCGATATGGACGGGTGCGTGGCGCGTCTTCCCGAAAGGCTCCGGAAACGGCTGGCCCGTTTTCTGACCTTCGCGGAGCAGGCAGGTGTGCCGCCGCATGACTTGTACACAAGGGCCGAGCCCCTGTCCATCGCCCTGATGCCCAAGGTGTTCCAGTCCGACGGGCATCTCTTCGACAACCGGGTGGCGTTCGTCGGGCCGTGCATTCCCGAACGCCGGATGGACGAACGCTGGGGGCCGCCCACGACCGGGCTGCCCATCGTGTTTCTCGCACTCGACCCCGGACTCCTCGACCGCGAACCGGGATTCCTCCGGGACTGCGCGCAGGCGCTGGCGGGACTGCCGCTGCACCTGGTGATCACGACGGGCGGCGATGCCGACGGCCGGCCGTACGGGGGCGAGTTGCCGCCCAATGTGGAAGTACACGCGCGGGTGCCACGTTCCATGGTGCTGCGCCGGGCGTCGGCGCACATCTGCCACCCGGACCTGAACAGTGCCATGGAATCCCTCTACTTCGACACACCGATGATCGTCGTGCCGACGACCGGCGATGAACGGGAAGTGGCCGACCGTGTGGTGGAACTCGGGCTCGGCGTACGGCTGTTGCCCGAGGCCGTCGATCCGGAGGCCCTCGCGGGCGCGACCCTCGCTCTCCTCGGCGACGTGGACACCCGGCACCGGGTGCGTGAACTCCAACGCGAGGCGCGCCGTGCGGGCGGCGCGCGACGCGCGGCGGACGAGATCGAGCGCTATCTGGAATGGATCTACGAGCCCTAGCCCGACCGTCCGGCCCGGTGGCGACCATCCGGCCCGGCGACCGGCCCGCACGGAAGCGGCCTTCGTCCGGACAGGTGCTCCGGCCAAGGAACACACACGTCCGGCGCGAAGGCCTGTGAGCTGCCGTGCTTCCGCGGCGAGTTCGGGGGACCCGGAGGGCTTTCAGGCGGACTCGACGTCCGGCAGATCGATGTCGAGCTTCGCGGCCAGATCTCTTCGCCTGCTGACGTCCAGCTTGCGGTAGACCCTGGTGAGGTGCTGCTCGACGGTACTGACCGTGATGAAGAGCTTCCGGCCGATCGCCCGGTTGGTCACTCCCACCGCGGCGAGTTCGGCGACGCGTCGTTCGGCGTCGCTGAGCGCGTCGGCACCGGCCGGCTTCGGAGCGTCCTGCCGTCCGTGCGGCGCCACGGGTTCAGGCTGCCCGGCCGACCGCGCCGGTCCGCTCGGCGCGACAGCCGGTGAGGAGTGCGGGGGCCGTACGACGGGCGTCGGCTGTGCCCACTCCGTGGGTATGTGGCACGACTTCATCATTTCCGCGGCTCTGTGCGCCGCCTCCCCGGACCGTTGGTGATCCCCCAGCGCCTCGTAGGCGTCCCGGAGATCGGTCAGCGCACGGGCGAGTTCGAACCGGCCGGTGTCCGGCCGCAACAGGTCCACGGCCTGCCGCAGGAGCGCCGGGCGCTCTTCGAGGTCCCTGGTCGCGGCCAGCAGCCGCAGCGAGGCCCCTCGCGTGCGGGGCTGCTGCGTTCCAGGGCGGGTCAGTTGCTCCTCGACGAGGGCCTGGGCCCTGCTCCTGTACCCGAGCGCCAGCGCGGCCTCCGCGGCGCCGCTGCGCCAGGGGACCAAGGACGGCAGGTCGAGCCCCCAGGCGGTCATCAGCCGGCCGCAGCTCTCGAAATCGGTGAGCGCCGCCGCGGGCCGGTCCGTCGACAGATGGAAGTGCCCGCGCGCGTTGAGGTAGAGGAGGCCGTACCGTGTCTCGAACATCGCGTCCGGCACCGGCAGCCTGACGTACTCCACCGCCTTGTCGTGCTGTCCCATCATGGCTGTGGCGAGGATCAGGCTCGCCAGCGGGCTGCCGATGGTGACACCCCAGGCGGACGCCGGAATCCGGGAGAGCGCGGCCTCGCCCTGCTGCACGGCGGTGGCCATGTCGCCCTGCCGGAAGGCCGCGTCCGCGCGCACCGCCGCGAACACCGCCTGCCAGGTCGGCATCTCCTGCTGCTCCGCCTCCTTGAGCAACTCCTCGCACCAGGAGGCGGCCTTGTCCGGGCGGTCGGCGCAGAGCAGGGTGAGCAGTGCGGCGTACAGCGACTCAAGGGTGGCGCTGCTCAGGACGACGCTGTGCAGGATGGCTTCGGCGCGGGCCACCGCCGTGTCGTCGGCTCCGTCCGCCAGCAGCCGGGTGAGCACGTTGACAGCATGGCGGCCGAACGGACGTGCCGCGTCCGGGCCGGTCTCCGCTTCGGGGACGGTGGCCGGGCCGCCGGGCGCTGCCACCAGCGAGGGATAGGTGTGTGCCATCCAGGCGGTGAGGGCCGTCAGTTCCTCCGATTCCGCGCGGTCGGACGCGGTGTCGTCCGCCTTCCAGAGCGTGAGGGCCTCGCGGGCCTCGCGGTACCGGCCGTGCCAGAGCAGGCTGCGGGCCAGCAACCCGGCGTCGTGCCCGGCCAGGTGCCCGGCGCGCAGCGCGTTCTGCAGGGGCTCCACGTGCCGCATGGCCTTGAGAGGGGACTTCTGCCACTCGATCCGCATACGGTCCGCCGTGAGCTCGGCCAGCTGCCGGTTGTCGAGACAATCCTTGAGAGCGAGATCGAGGTACTCACAGGCCACCGCGGTCCGGCCGGCGGCAAGCGCGCAACGCGCCGCGTCCCTCAGAACGTGGATCATCCACGCCTCGGGCGCCCGGCCCGCCGCGACGAGTTGCTCGGCCACGGGAAGCGCCGGCGTGCCCTGGTAGTGGAGTGCGTTCGCCACTCGCAGATGCAGTTCGTGCCGGGTGTCGGGCGGCATCTCCTCGAGAACGGCCGTCCGCGCCGCGGGATGCCGGAAGTCCTCCGAATCGAGCAGGCCCGTGGCGGTGAGCGAGGCGATCGCGTGATCCACGGTGGAGGTGTTCATGGCGAGTATGCGGCCGATCAGCACGGACGAACCGGCCGTGCCCAGTGCGGCCACCGCCCGCGCGACGTCGAGGGCCACCGGTTCCGCGAGGTACAGGCAGTCGGTCAGCGCGTTGCGGAAGGCCGCCTGGGAGAGGGCGGGTTCGCTGTCGTGGCGCAGGCCGAGGCGGTGGAGCGCCTCGTAGTCGTCCAGCAGCGCGGACAGGAAGAGCGGGCTTCCGCCCGAGGCCTCGTGGTACGGACCGGTGAGTTCCCGTGCTCTTGCCGGGCCGAGTCTGGCCTCGATCATGCTGCGGACGCCGGAACGGGTCAGCATGCCGAGCCGTATCTTGCGGCAGTTCGGCTGGCGGAACAGCTCCGCGTGGAAGACCGGATGGGGCGAGCGCACCGTGGACTGTTCCGCGAGCAGGAGCAGTATGCGTGACGTCTTCATCCGGCGTTGCAGGAACAGCAGCATCTGGAGTGACGGTCCGTCGGCGTAGTGCAGGTCGTCGATGCTCACCACCACGGGGCCGTGCTCGCTCAACTCCAGCAGGAGCGACCGCAGCCCGTTGGCCACCTTGAGGCTCGGCTGGTTCATCTGGTTCATCGTGACGGGGCCGGCGCTCGTCCCGCGGCCGGCGGAGAGCTCATCGGCCAGGAGCGCGTTCACCCGTCGGCGGAACTCCAAGGGGAGCTTCGCGCATCTGAAGAGCTGGTCCATCAAGCCCAGCGGCAGCTCGGATTCGTCCCGCGATGCCACGGCGGTGAGCAGGAAACCGTCGGGGTTTTCCGCTCGTTTGCAGAACGTTCGCAGCATGTGTGTTTTCCCGCTGCCCGCCGGCCCACTGATGAGCGCGACACTCCCGTGACCTGCCCCGGCTTCACTGAGTAACGCGTCGAGGACAGCCAACTCTGCGTCACGTTCGGCGAGTTGCGGACTGTGCAACACATCCATTTTCCCCCCAGTGCCCGACCATATCTGGGTCATGGGGCGTAAACATAGCAACCAAGTTCGGACGAATACGGTCACCTTGATCGACGATTGACGGAAATTTCAATTCCGCTGGTAGATGGCGTCTCGATCGACAGGAGGCGTTCACTTCGCGTGCGAGGTCCTCTGGCTGAAATTGCACGTCCCGGGTTCCCCGAATCTCACGGATCGTAAGCGTGTGGGTGGTGTTTCCGGTGTGCTGGATGTTGTTCGCGTTACAGCCACCGCTGGACGGGTCGCCGATGGAGCGATTTTTGGTCATTGATCGGACGTTGATCGGGTGTTGGTGTGCCGGCGTGTCGCCGACCCGCCCAGGGGATCCACCGCGGCGGCTGTGTCGGGTGCCGTTGAAGAGTCCGCGGCCCCGGCGCCGTCACTGACGGTCACGCCTTCACCACCCGGATGCGCCCCGGATGCGCCGGACGGGCGGTCGGCGAACCCCTCGCCGGTCTCCCCGCGCGAGTGCGGCAGGATGGGGCCATGAGTGTTGTCAAAATCAACGTCCTGACCGTCCCGGCCGAGCAGCGCGAGGTCCTCGAACAGCGCTTCGCCTCTCGCGCCGGCGCCGTGGAGAACTCCGACGGCTTCGAGTGGTTCGAACTGCTTCGGCCCGTCGAGGGAACCGACACGTACCTGGTCTACACCCGCTGGCGCAGCGAGGAGGACTTCCAGGCGTGGATGGAAGGCCCGATGAAGGCCGCGCACCAGGGCGGTGCCGACGGCGCCCCCAAGCAGAAGCCCGCGGCCGCCGGCTCGACCCTGTGGACCTTCGAGGTCGTGCAGCAGGCCGGACCCAAGGGCGGCGACGCCTAAGCGCTCCGCCGGAAGTCCGGTACGTCGTCTGCGGGTGCGTCGTGGCTGATCGCGTCCACGCGGCGGAGCCGCAGACCGACGCTTCCCCGCGCCCCTTCGGGACGCTGCGCACCGCACCGGACTTCGCCGAGCCTGCTCAGCCGAGGGCGTATCCGACGGGACGAGCGCCCTGGCCGGCGGTCGGCCGGGGCGCTTCACGGCGGGTGCGGGACCGCGAGCGGTGCGGCGCTTCAGGGGGCGGACGACCCCAACTGGCCTGATACGTCATGGTGATGACCGCTGCCGGGCCATAGGTTCGTCCGGTATTGCTGATTTTACGGAGGTGCACCATGAGAAGGCACATCCTCACGGGCGCGATCGCCGCCGCCTGCCTGGCCGTACCGTTCCAGGCCCACGCCATGTCCCCGTCGGCCCCGGCCCTGCAGCCGTCGGCCGTGGTGTGGGACAAGTGCGAGGCCGCGCTCGACTCGCCGCACGAGTCGCACACCAATCCGGACGTCATCAATGTCCACGCCGACCTCAAGAACTGCAAGCAGAAGATGCCGGAGTACTCGATCTCCGTCACCCTCTACAAAGAAGGCATCCAGGTCGCGCACGACAGCGGCTCGGGCAAGAACAAGTTCAAAGCGCGTGTCGTAGCCAACTGGCCTCCTCCGAAGGGCGAGTGTCACTCCTACTCGGCCAAGGCGACCTTCATGATCAAGGCCGAGGGGAAGACGCACACCGTCAACCTGGAGAACCAGAGCCAGGGCAAGATCTGCATCAATAAGTAGGCGCGCGCCGTGGCCGGTCCGGCCATGGTGCCTGCCGGCCACATTCCTCCAGCGCCGAGGCGAACAGCATGAACGGGTACACCATCTTCCTCGCGGTCGTCGACCGGACCGGCCGACCCGATCCGGCCTTCGCCCTCACCGCGCTCGCCGTGGGAACCGGACGCCTCGGGGAAGCCGAGGAGCGCGCGGCAGCCGCGCTCGCCGGCCTCGCACCCGACACGGCGTGGCCCGACCTGGACCCGTCCGTACGGCGGGAGGTCGTCACCCGGGTGCGCACGGTGCCGCACCACGCGGTGGACCACACCGAGCACGACCGCGCACCCGCGCGGTCCGCCTCCCCCCTGGCCGACTGCCTGCGCAGCCTCGCCACCGGCGGCCCCTTCGCCGAGATCGCCGCACAGCCGCACACCGTGTACGTCACCGGCGGGCACCCTGTCGGCGACGCGGCGTCGGCCCCCTTCCTCGCCGACGCCGAGGCCGTACACCCCGACGCCGAAGCACGCTTCCCCGCGCTCGCGCGCCTCACCTCCCTCCTCGCCACGGCCGCCGGGCCCTCGATCGACGCCGCCTTCCCCGACGAGGAAGATCTGTACGACGCCTTCGACCGGTACACACTCGGCGGCCTGGCGTGAGCCGTACCGGGCCGCGCCCCGCCGCTCGCGACACCCCGGCGGCCTGAGCCGGATCCCTCGCCACCCGCTTCACTGCCGACGGGTCTCCGGCCCGGGACACCAGAGCTCCGGCAGGAGACGGACCTCGCCCGTGCCCAGTGCGATCCCGACCCGGGGCCGCATGGGCCCCTCGCCGCGCCGGGAGAGGAGGACCACCTCCTCGACCACGGCCGACAACGCGCCCAGCCGTACGGCACACTCGGCGGCCAGACACCGCGGGTCCCGGGTGCGGCCGAGAGACAGATGCGGGGTGAAGCGGCCGCCGCGCCCGCGGCAGAGCGGGAACCGCCGCCCCAGCGCCCGGTGGAGCCGGGCCCACGGAGCCAGGTCCGCCGCGGCCGGATCGAGCCACACCGTCGCGTCGTGCCGGTGCCGGAAGTACCGCACACCGGCCAGCCGCGCCGTGAACGCCGCGCTCTCCACCGCCCCGGCGGAGAGCAGCGGCACGGCCTGCGCGAATTCCTCTTCCGGTACGAAGCCGAACAGCAGATTCACATGCGGTGGCCACCGGCGTACTTGCGGATCGTGCTCCCAGCGGATGTCCTGAATCGTCGGCCAGAGCTCCTGCGGCGGCAGCCACGCCACCGCTGTCCGGGCCGTCGGCGCCACCTCGAGCACGTCCACCGGCTCGGCCCCGCCGTACACCGCGTTCCCGTCCACACCCCCATGGTCCGGACCGCGCCCCCACCGCGCATGCTGATCGGCGCCGGACCGCGGGCCGTGTGATGATGCCTGGAGGGCAGGCTCACAGGCGAGCGGCCCCGAAGAACCTCGGCACGGAGGGCAAGGGCATGATCAAAGGTGCTCACGTCGTCGTCTTCAGCCGGGACGCCGAGGCGGACCGTGCTTTCTTCCGGGACGTACTGAGGTATCCGCACGTCGACGCGGGCGGCGGATGGCTGATCTTCAAACTTCCTCCGTCGGAGGTCGCCGTACACCCTTCCGGGGAACCGGGCGGCCACGAACTGTTCCTGATGTGCGACGACGTCCGGGCCACCGTCGCCGAACTGGCGGCTAAGGGAGTGGAGTTCACCCAGCCGGTCAGCGAGGAGGGCTGGGGGCTGCTGACCACGCTGCGCCTGCCGGGCGGCGGTGACCTCCGGTTGTACGAACCCCGCCACGAAGTTGCCTACACGCTCCCGGACATGGACTCGGCCACGCCGGACGCATAGCCGCGTCCTGACGGTGGACGGCATCCGGACCCACCGGGTCAGACCAGGTTCTTCTCCAACGCGGCGATGTAGTTGCGCATGAAGTGGTCCCGTACCCCCGCGCTCGCCGGAGCGAACGCGTCGGCCGTCAGACCCTTGGCCCTGTCGCCGAGGCCGTCGAGGAACGAGACCGTGTCACGGACCTTGCCGTTGGAATCGATGTACCGCAGTGCCTCGACATGCGTGTACGCGGGCTCGGGCGGCAGCTGCGGCACGATGTCGTTGTTGTTGACGAACCGGAACATGCGCTGCTTGAAACCCTTGTCGTACGCGGCGGCCAGCAGCCGGTCGCAGGTGCGGGGCTGGCCGTAGGTGTAGACGCCGTCGGCCAGTAGCCTCGGCTCCTCCAGGTAGAGCCGCGCACCGGCGAGCATGGCCAGGGCGCCGCCCAGACTGTGGCCGGTGAGCCACACCGTCTGGCCGTTCGTGCGGAACTCCTGGAGGGTGTTCCTGACGTCGGGGTAGATCGATTCGAGGGCCTGGCCGAAGCCGTAGTGGACGTATCCGGTCTGCGCCGGACCCGGCCACGGCGGAGTGCCGGCGTCGGAGAGCCAGTCGCGGATCTCCGACGGTTCCGTGCCCCGGAAGGCGGTGATGATCATGTCGTCGCTGGCCATGGTGTACGCCTGGGTGTCCTCCAGCGGGAACGGCGGCGTGAACCGCGTCTCGTGGTGCCGCACCCGGTCGAATCCCCAATCGCGCGCTTGTTCCTCGATGGTGGCCGGGTCCTTGTAGGCGAGGTCGGACGCCTGCGCCAGCCAGTACGCGTGGGCCAGGCTGTAGGCACGGGCCTTGTGGTCGAGCGCGGAGGGTACGGGCACGGAAGCTCCTCTTCTCGGGCGGCCGGGGTGTGGACGCACCACAGTTGTTACCGGAGAACCTTCGCCCCGAAGAGCCGACGTATGACATTCCCCCGAATGAGGCAGAGGGCCGGAGCGGACCGCTGCTGCCACGACGGGCAACATGGCCCGCGGCGTCGGCGTCCTGCCGAATCCGTAGGTCTTCCGGCTGAGGTTCCAGCATGGCGTGGGCGAATCCAGACCTGCGACGCAGGGCGAAGTGCTCGGGCCACGTCGGGATGCCGTGGCGATTTCGGCGAGGGCCGGGAAGCGCTCGGCTTCGCGCTCGTGGCGACGGTCCGGGCGGTGGCACCCGGTGGACCATGGGGGAGCGGATCCCGGTAAGCCGCGAACGCCCCGTCCGACGGGCCGCGCGGCGGCAACCGGGCGAATGACGTGACCCGGCTCCGGCAGAGGGGTACCACTGCACCACCGACCCCAGGAGCCCCCCATGCAGATCCATGACGCCGTCGTCCTCGTCACCGGTGCCAACCGTGGCATCGGCAGCGCCCTCGTCACCGCGTTCCTCGAACGCGGTGCGGCGCGTGTCCACGCCACAGCGCGGAACCCCGAAACACTGGCGGCGGTGACCGCGCAGGACCCCGAGCGGGTCCTGCCGCTCGCCCTGGACGTCACCGACCCCGACTCCGTCGCAGCCGCCGCCCTCGCCGCGCCCGACGTGACGCTCCTGGTCAACAACGCGGGCGTGGCCCTGATGGGGCACCTGCTGGAGATGGATCTCGGCGCCGTCGAGACGGTGATGAACACCAACTGGCTGGGCACACTGCGCGCCCTGCGCGCCTTCGTGCCGGTCATCGAGCGCAACGGCGGCGGAGCCGTCGTCAACGTCGTCAGCGTCGGCGCCTTCGGCGGGACCCCCTCCATGGGCGGCTACCCCGCCTCGAAGGCGGCACTCAACTCACTGACCCAGGCCGTCCGGCCGGACCTCGCCCCACGCGGCATCACCGTGCACGCGGTCTACCCGGGCCCGGTCGACACCGACATGCTGCGGCTGAGCACGCCCGCCCTCCCCGCCCTGGGCGACATGCCCCGGGCAACACCGGCCGACGTGGCCCGCGCCGTCGTCGACGGCATCGAGGCGGGCGCGGAGGACATCTTCCCCGACCCCTTCGCCGAGCAGATCGGGGAAGCATGGCGCCGTGACCCCAAAGGCGTGGAACGGCAGCTTGTCGGCCTTGAGTGATGCGAGATCATCCCGCGCGGGACCGTGAGCCACACCCGTCTCAAGTCCGCCGACTTGAGCACTACTACGACGCGGTGCCGCGCCCTGGTGCTGCCGAGTGCTCTGGCCGCGGCGCGCCTCGCTTTCACGGAGCCCGGAACCGGTGTCGGCTCGGTGGGAGTCGCCGAACTGCCCGAGGCCGTGCATGCCCAGGCGGGCGACGGGACGGTGGACCTCGTGATGGCGCGGATGGGGGCGGGGCTGACGTCGGTCGCCGCGGCGGTGGGCGGACGGGGTGGCGCTGTGCGCGGGCCAGCACCAGCCGGTCGGTACCGTCAGCGAGGTCGTCGGGGTCGGGACGCTGCCCGCCGCGCGCCGCCGGGGCCACTGATCGAGCCTGCCGGGCAGTGGGTCCGCTCCCGGAGGCACGGGCCGGTCAACAGAATTCCGCCTTCAAGATGTCGGCGCCGGCGCTGTCGGGGACGCCCCAGTCGCCGTTGAGATTGAGGGCGAGGGTGTGCCGGCCGTCCTCGGTGGTGACGGCCTGGGAGAACGAGCCGAGCCAGCCGCCGTCGTTGCCCCAGAGCCACACCCCGCAGGCGGCCTTGAACGTGGCGATGCCCAGACCGTAGCGGTACGCGGGGTTCTTCGGGTGCGGGACGGTCGTCTTCATCTCGGCGAGCTGCTCGGCGGGCAGCAGTTCACCGCGGATCAGGGCGCTGAAGAAGCGGTTCAGGTCCGCGGCGGTGGAGATGATGTCGCCGTCGCCCCAGGATTGGGAGGCGTTCTGCCGGGTGACGTCGTAGATCTTCGTCGCGCCGGGGTCGGCGCTCAGGGTGGAGTAGGCCCGGCTGCTCGGCCTGGGCACGTCCACGGAGTGGCCGGGCAGGACGGTGCCGTGCAGCCCGAGCGGCTCGATGATGCGCGTGCGGACCTCGTCCTCGTAACTGCGGCCGCCGACCTTCTCCATGATCAGGGCGGCCAGGACGTAGTTGGTGTTGGAGTAGCCGTACCGGGCGCCGGGCGCGAAGCCCGGCCGGTGCGACAGGGCGGTCCGTACGGCCAGATCAGGTGTCACCGTGTCATAGCGGTGCCTGAGAAAGCCCGGGGCCTCGATGTACTTCTTCAGATAGCCGGGGTCATCGGTGTAGTCATAGATCCCGCTGGTGTGGTTGAGCAACTGCCGTACGGAGATCCTCCGCCCGTCGTTGCCGTTGCCCCGCACCACACCCGGCAGCCACCGCTCCACCGCGTCGTCGAGACCGACCCTCCCCTCCGCCTCCTGCTGCAACAGCACGGTCGCCACAAACGTCTTGGTGATACTGGCGACACGGAAGCGGTCGTCGACGCTGCGCGGCCGCCCCGTCGCGCGGTCGCCGACCCCCGACGTACTCCGCCAGACCCCCCTACGGTCCTTCGCCTGCGCCGTGATCCCGGGAACCCCGGCCCGCACCACCGCGTCCATGACCCGCTGGGTGGCCTGATGCCCCTCACTCCGCGCCGTGCCACCCGACGACGCCGCCCCGGCAGGGGCGGTGAACGCGCCGACGACGAGGGCTCCGGCAGCCAGCGCCACCCCTGCGCCGCGCGCCATCCGACGAGCTGCCATGCTTCGCTCCTTACGGGTCCTTGCCCTTACGGGGCGTAGCGTCAACGCCCTTCGTACAGAAGAGACTTCACGGCAGCCGCGTTGGTTGAGCCGTACCGGGCTCCGGCTGCCGTGGCGGTCGCCGGGCGGGGCGGCCCATGCCGTCCCCGATAGGGCCCCGTAAGGTCTTGGCAGAGAGTGCCGCCGCGTGCCGGCCGTGCGCGGGAGCGAGCGGTGGCAGATGGCGCCCGGCCCCGGCTGCGACGGTGCCCCTGGGTGCGGATCGCGCGGTGCCCTCCTTACCGGGGACGCCGCTGACCGGACCGATGTCGATCACCGCGCCGGCGCCGCGTTCGATCATGACGGGCACCGCGCGGCGGTGAGCGGGAACGGCGCAGGGCCGCCCACCGGCGTTTGGCGGATCGGGGCTACTGCTGGGTGTAGGTGTAAGGCCGGTGACCCAGATCGCCGCGCGCTCGCCACCGTTGCCGGTCAGGTTGAAGGTGGTGCAGTACCCGGACTGGACATTGGGGACCCAGCAGGGGCGTGAGAGGTGAGCACCCACCGTCGGCTTGCTCCGGCGGGGCATGCGGTGGTGGGTCGTGTCCTTGTGCTCGTGGCCGGTTGCCAGGCCCTGTGACGTCCGGACACCGATGAGGAATAGCCCGGAATTCCTCCGGACCGCGTTACCGGGATGCACTTTTGATGGGGAGTCATATGCTGTGCGTTACGTGGGCCTGAGGGGGCGGGAGAGAGCGAGGGTCGGTGTGCTCTCTTCCAGCGAAAGACGTTCGCGTCCGGAATAGTTAGATCTCGACCGAAGGTCCGCTTGATCACTTAAGTGAAGGCGTTCACTGTGAAGTCGAACGGAGTCATCCGCGTCGACCTTCTTTCTTCATCGGTGGCATATTTTTCCCGTCAAGACGGGATATTCGGACTCTTGGGTGCAGACGGTGCAATCGCCCCGAAAGGCCATGGTGTCCTGGCGCCGAAACCGCTGGAGGGCATCTCGGAACTCTTTCTTTCCCGTGACCGCCGGGTGTCCTGTGGGCGATTCGGGCGAAACGACCGTCCCCCACCCGCCCGCTGCGGGAAATCCGTAGAAGTCCGCAAGATTTCTGCGGGTCGGCCGCAGGAAATTGAACTTTTGACTGTCCGTTCCAGGAATTCCGTCGGTTGACAAGAATGGTCACTACATCGGAAGGTGAATGCATCCAATGGGGCGACATAGCAGCCATGTTTCCCCGTGCCCGAAAGGCTATGCAGAAGGTGGGGGGTCCCGTGCGAGTGGTCCTGGCCGAGGATCATCCGACCGTGCGAGCTGGAACTCGGGCGCTCCTGGAGCCTGAGGGCTTCATCGTGGTCGGGGAGGCCGCCTGCGAACGCGAGGCGTTGGAGATCGTTTCCGAGCGGCAGCCCGATGTGCTGATGCTGGACATGAGGCTGGAGTCGGGGCTGGCGCTCAAGGCCATTCCCCAATTCCACGCCGCCGCACCGGAGATGGGAATTCTCGTGCAGAGCTGCTACGAGGACCGTGCCATCATCTGCGGGGCTCTGGCCGCGGGTGCCGCGGGCTATCTGCTGAAGAGCAGCCCCGTGTCCGAGCTGGTCCTGGCGGTACGGACAGTGGCGTCCGGAGGACGGTACGTACAGCCCTCGCTCGGTGCCGGGCTGGCCCGTGACCAGGGCCGGGAGCCGGAACTGCCCCTGCGGGAGCGGCAGGTCCTGGGCCTGCTCGCCGAGGGGTACACCAACCGTGAGGTGGCCGCGCGGCTGACGGTCAGTGTCCGCACGGTGGAGAGCGTCAGGGCCGCTCTGCGCGCCCGGCTGGGCCTGGTCACGAGGGCCGACCTCGTCGCGTACGCCCGGCAGAACCGCTCCGCCGATGTGTAGCGGAACCGCTCGGCCGGCCACCGTGCAACAGCCGCTCGCCCTGGGCACACTCGGCGGCTTGTGCATCGCGGTGAGCCTGGTCAGCGCCGTGGCCTACACGGCCAACCTCCTCACCGACGACAACTTGCCGCCCAGGTCGGTCTCGACCCCGAGCATCGCCCTGGCCACCGGCGTCCTCGCGCTGCTGACCTGCGGGCTGCGGCGGGCCCGGCGGCTGCTGATCATGATCTGCTGCGGATTCACGGTCCTGAGCGTGGACCGGCTGGCGCACTCCACAGCGACGGACCACGCGGCCATCGCGTTCCTGCTGGCGGCATCCGTGTACGCCGTCCCGGCCTGGCCCGAGATGAAAGTGGTCCTCAGCCGGGGGCGCGCCAGCGCCATGGTGGAGCGGCAGGAGCACCATGCGGGCCTGCTCGCGGGCGAGTTGCACGACGAAGTCCTCCAACTGCTGGCACTGACCCGGCGGCGGCTCGACGCGGCCCGCGCACTGGACGACCCCGGTGCGCTGCGCGCGGCGATGGAGGACGCGTCCCGCACCCTCGACGAACAGGCCGGTACGCTGCGCCGCATCATCGCCACCGTGAGCCCGGCAGCCGTCCAAGGGCTGGGGCTCGCCGAGTCGGTCACCTCCCTCGCCGGACAGGTCGCCGCCGAGAACGGGCTCGTGGTGGACGTGGACGTCCAGGGCGACCGGCCTCATGCGTGTACAGGGGAGAACGGCGTGAATCTTGCCGTCTACCGGGTCGCCCAGGAAGCGCTCACCAACGTGGTCAAGCACGCCGACGCCCGGCGCATCACCCTTGCCCTCACATGTCGCGACGAGGGCATCAGCCTCACCGTCACCGACGACGGACGCGGCCTCGGCCCGAACCCGCCGAGAGCCACCGAGGGGTACGGCATGCAGGGCATGCGCTGGCGCTGCGAAGCATACGGCGGCACATTCAGCGCCAGAACCGCCGACGCCACCGGCACGGTCGTCCGGGCCGTGTTCCCCCTGCGCAACTGCCGGAAAACCCGGGCGTCCTAGCCGGCCGACCGCGTCGGCACCAGACTGCCCCTGGCCGGCACAGGCCGGCCAGGGGCAGGATCGCCGGGCTCCTGGACGGGCGGGAACGAGCCCCCTGGCCTCGTGGGTCAGGCGCCCGGCTGCGGGCGGGATCAGGCCGAGCGGCGTCGGCGGCGCAGATGAAGGACCGCCGCGCCCGACACCGCCAGGACTGCCGCGCCGGAGGCGGCCGGGAGCCAGGAGCGGGAAGGGGCGGTGGCGGCCTGCTCCTCGGCGAGGGCGTAGCCGCCCGCGAGGCCCTTGCGGTCGTAGGCCGAGCCGGGGAGCTTGTCGCCGTAGCGCTTGGCCACGAGTTGCTGGTACGCCGCGAGCGGGACGCGGGACTTGCCTTGCAGGGCTGTCCGGGCTTCCTTGTTGAGTGGCTCGACGGAGCCGTTGCCGGTCAGCCGGTACCAACCGTGGATCTGCGGCTCCATGAAGGTCTGCGCCTGGTCCGTGCCACGTTCGGCGGCGCTGATGTCCGCGTCGCCGTCGCGGATGCCGGCCAGTTGCCAGGCACGGCCGCCTTGCTCCGGGGCGAGCAGGACGGCGGCCTGACGGCCGTTGGCGGCCGAGACGCGGGAGGCGAGGTAGGACAGCCGCAGAGCCGCGCCGGCGGTGGCCTCGGTCTTGCCGGCGACGAACTCGGGCGACAGCTCGTAGAAGGGGACCGGCTTCTTGAGGTCGAAGCCGGGTGCGGCGGCGGGCGACTGCGCGAGGCTGCGGGGGGCGCCGGCCGTGCCGCCGTCCTGTGCGCCGTCCGGTGCGCTGCGCTCGGCCGCGGCCGTCAGGAAGCGGGCGACGGTGTCGTGGAGTTGGCCGGAGCGCAGCACCTTCTGAGCGGCGGTGAAGTCGGTCTCCGCAGGGGCGGTGGGTCCGTCGGCGGCCTGCGCGGAACCTATTCCGCAGAGGGCGGCGACGGCAGTGGCCGCGCACAGGGTGGCGGCGCGTCTGGTCGTACGGTGCATGGTCGGTGGTCTCCTCAGCCCTGGATGCCGGTACGCGTGTGGGTCCACCGGAAGGAGTTGTTTCCGGAGTAGGCGGAGTAGTTCCACCAGGTGTAGGTCTTCGTGGTGGGCCAGGGGTCGCCGACCGCGATCATGTTGCTGGTGCTGTCGTAGCCGTAGACGACGTTCATGTGGCCGCCGCCGGAGTTCCAGCCGATACGGACGGCGAACGGACGCCCGTTCGCGATCTCGGTCCGGGTCTCGCCGAAGGAAGCGTTGCGGTAGAGGTCGTTGCCGCTGCTGCGGAAGCCCATGTTGCGGAGGGCGTTGGCCATGTCGCCGAGGGTGGCGGGGCGGTTGTTGCAGTCCAGCCGGTTGTTCTGGGCGGCCAGGCGGCAGAAGTCGTACTGGTTGTAGCGGGTGTAGCCCCAGAAGTTGGCTATGGTCAGGCCGGTGGCGTCCCAGCACCACTGGTCCTTGACCTGCTTCTGCATGCTGATGTCGAGGGCCTTCCGGCCGGTGGGATCGCCGGTGGGCTTGTCGGTGGGCCGAGTGGAGGTGCAGACCGGCAGCTTCCCGGTGTTCTCCCGGATGAACGCGTCGGCGATGTAGTAGTTGCCGGACCGGATCCAGCGGGAGTTGTCCTCGACGACGTCGCCGGTGGTACGGCAGGTCATCGGGATCTGGTCGCCGACCCGCGACTTTCCGGTGATGTCGGCCGAAAGCGACGGCTGGGACCGCTGGTTGACGGTGCTGAAGTTGCCTCGCCCGCCGGTGACCGTGCCGGTGACGCTGGCCTGGGCCTGGGGGGAGATGCCCAGCAGGAGTGCGCCGGACAGGACGGTGGCGCCCGTCGTGGCCAGAAGTACCTTTTTGCGCCTTGACGTAGGGGCAGTGTGTGCGTGCGTCGATATGCGGGTTGATCTACGGAATCTGTGCATGGGGGATTCTTCTCTTGCTGATCGGTGAGGGCGGATACGGCCTCGCCGCAGCCAGAAGGCGGTGAGGCCGTATCCGGTGAAGAACGCTCTTCGGGTACCGATCGGGCGGATCAGTACTGGATGGTGTGGTTGTAGAGGATGTTGCGGGCCTTCGCTCCGCTGTCCAGGCCGTACGCGGGCCGGTCGGTGAGGAAGTACTCACGGAAGGTGGACTGGCGCTCGCGGGACATCATGGTGTTGCTCTTCGTCCAGCCGCCGTCGACCTGGGACCACAGGTCGACCAGCGCGGTGGCGACCCGGGCCTCGCAGGCGTCGCCCCAGTCGATGCCGCGTGTGGTGCGGTCGTTGGCGAGGTTCGTGGAGCTGCCGTTGCCCCACGTCATGACGGTGTCCTTGAAGGCGCGGAACGCCACGGCGTCGGCGAAGCCCTCGGTCCAGCCACAGGTGGTGGAGGAGGTGCGGTTGACGTAGTGGGGTGAGCAGTTGGTGACGTTCGGCCACCATCCGTTGTAGAGCTTGCCCATGAGGGAGTGCCCGGCCTCGTGGACGGTGGTGTGGCCGGAGTCGGGGTCGCTGTCCGCGAGGTGGACCTTGTCGTCGCGGTTCGTCCAGTACGTACCGTCCTGGGAGCCCGGGTACCACTGGACGGTGATCGGGGTGCAGCGGCCGTCCCTCTGGTTGCTCGTCCAGCAGGTGCTGGTCGAACCCCGGTCCCACCAGAGCTTGTTGAGGGTGTCGAAGGCGTGCCAGGCGCGGCTCTGGCCGCTGTTGGCGTAGACGGTGCCCAGGCTCTTGTTGCCCGAGACGTTGCCGAGGGCGTTCGAGGTGGTCGAGTAGCGGCGGTTGGATCCGTCGACGACCGACCACATGCCGCCGGCCTGGGTCTGGAACTCCGCCCAGACCTGGGAGGTGACGGACGTGGTCGGCGTGTAGCAGAGCTTGAACGTGCCGTCCCCGTTGCCGGTCAGACCCGTGGCGAGCTTCTGTGTACCGCCGCCTGCGGTCGCCTTGCCCCAGAGGGTGACATTGGCGTTGCTGACCGGCAGGTCCCGGTCGGCCTTGCGGTTCCAGCTACCGCCCTCGGAGGACTGGAAGCGGTTGCGCAGAGTGCCGCTGACGCAGACCGGGGCGAAGGGCTTGCCGGGGGCGGCGGCCTGTGGGGGAGTGCTCGGTGCGGCCGGGGCGGCGGCACCCGGGCGTGCCGGGCGGTCGTGTGCCGTGGGCCCGTCGGCCGGAGTCGCGTCGGCCTTGGTGACGGACATGCCCTTGGCGGTGGAGCCCTTGGCCTTGCCGATGGTCAGTTCCACCGAGGCGTGACCGGCGCGGCGCGGGTCGGGGCGGTCGATGTCACTGATGTCCGCCTGGATCTGGGCGGGGCCCGCGGCGACGGCCTCGACCTTGAGCCTGATGGTGCGGGTGCCCGGGGTGAGGGCCAGCGTCCGGCTCGTGCGTTGGCCGAAGGGGTCCGTCGTGGGCGCGGCGAGGGCCGGGTTCCGGTCGACGATCCGGAGGGCGGGCGGCAGTTGGAGGGAGAGGCCGGCGCGCTTGACGTCGGTCTGCGCCGTGACGGCCACGGTGAGGGTGGTCCGCTCGCCGATGGCGGGAAGGTGCTCGAGGGAGGCGGTGACGCCGAGACAGCTCGGCGGCGCCTCGGAGTTCTTGTCCGCGGGGCGGACGGTGCAGCTGTCCGCCGGGGTGGCGGTGACCGCGTAGGCGGACGGTACGGCGACGGTGGCGATGCAGACACCTATGCCGCCCGCTGCGACCAGCGCCGCGGGTCTCGGTATTCGTATGCGGAACATGGGCATGCCTTTCTGTGGCGTGCACGACGGCTCCGGTGCACGCCGATTCGAACCGTGGGGGGTGGACACTGCCGCGATCGTCAATCACTGGTAAACGGCAGTACCTTGAGCGACAACTTGCCGAGACTTTACGTCATATGGATTGCGCATGTCACATTCGGCATGCAACTGCGCGGCGTGGAAGGCGAATAGATGCGGTGTCACCTGCGATGTTGCGGTAAACCCGCAATGAATGAAGGGCATTGGGGCGCGCGCAATCGGAATGCGTCGGCCCGATGGTGGCCCGCCAGGACTGAAAAGCGGGCCCCACGCTCGCACCGGCTACCCACACGGCGACGGGGTTTCACCTCCTCTGCGTTGCCGGTGGGCTGAGCGTCGGTGTGTCAGTTGTGCCGGGGCTTGCTGCCGCCGGACTGGTCCTTGTCACCCGGTTTCGTGTCGTCCTGCGGAGTGCGCGGCTGGGGGATCTGTATGGCTCCCTTGCCGTGTGCGAGTTGCACCTCGTGCTGCACCTTGGGCATCGGCAGGCGTATCGCGAACGCCTGCACTCCGCCGATATTCAGATACGGCATGACCCAGCCCTCCAGGTCGACTCCCGCGAACAGCTTCCAGTCGGCGCCGGCCGCGGCCTTGCCCTCGGTCGACCCGCTGACGCCGCCCTTGACCTCGGTGCGCACGTACGGCGCGGCGACGTCGCCCTTCACGCCCACGCTGCCGTAGAGACCGAGGTTCGCCTCGGTGCCGAACCGGACCTTCGCGTTGACCGCGGCCGAGGCACTCGCCTTCAGTGTCGCGGGCGTGAAGTTCGCCTTGGCCTCCGGCTGCCAGCCCTCCTTCAGACCGAACGCGGAGCCGAGGGTGAAGTCGCCCTTCACCGGATCCTGCTGGACGTCCAGGCTCGCCTTGCCGTCGGCGTCGATCAGGACGTAGCAGGTGAGGTCGATGTTGACGGTGACCGGAAGTTCACCGATGTAGAAGGTCGGGTTGGCGTGCAGGACGACGAACGGTATCCGCACCGGCTTGCCGTTGGCCGTGGGGGCCGTCCGCCCCTTGAAGTGGAATCCCGAGGACCAGTCACCGCTCAGCCGCAGGCCGGCCCCCGACGGACCGTCGCCGGAACCGCGGCCGTAGTAGTTGAAGTCGACCTCGGGCGCGAGCTGGACGAAGCCCTTGAACGACGCCTTGGTGGGGCTTTCCACCCCTTCCCCCTTCGCGTCCTTCTCCGTGTCGACCGTGGTGTCGACATCGACGCGCAGGCTGCCGAAGGGCAGCTTGAGACCCTCGGGTCCGGCGTGGACGTCGCCGCGCTTGGCCCAGGAGAACTTCACCCCCGGGACGAGCGAATCGGCCTTGAAGCCGGACGGGTCGACGGGCAGCTTGTTCTTGACCTTGGCGTCGCCCAGCACCGTGGAGAGATCGACCGGGGCGGTACGGACCTCGGTGCCCTTCGAGGTCTTCTTCCCCACCTTCGTGACCTTGGCCAGGACGCCCTGGGGCGCGCCGGGCACGGGCTTGCTGGCGACGATGTCGCCCACGGCGACGGGCTTTGCCGCAGGCGTCGCCGACGGCCCCGGTGTACCGGACGGGCTCGGTGTACCGGACGGGCTCGGTGTACCGGACGGGCTCGGGGTGGCCTGCGCGACGGTCTGGGAGATGACGGCGCGCCCGGTGTCCCGGTCGATGGAGTCGACCTTCACCGGCGACTTCTGCGCCTTGACGCCGCCGCCCGCCGGAATGGTCACCGCGCTGGGGTCGGTTCCCCGGGGGGAGGGCACGCGGAGGCTGACGTCGCCCTGAGGGGCGCCGGCCGCGCTGCTGCTCTCCGCCTCACCCAAGGTGGGGCCGCTGTCAAACGGCGAGCAGGCGGCGAGGGCAAGGGCGAGGGAGGTGAGCAGCACTGGTGCCAGTGCCGCTCTTCTGTGAGGGTTGCGCATAGTGGATCCTTGTGGATTGGTGTGAGGGGGATCGGTGCGAGGGGGCTGTATTCCCCGCAAGAGGGATGGCGGGAACATGCCGTGTCAGGGCATGGGTGGCACCCCTCTCATTCGGCAGGACCTGCAGGCCGGCGGGTCACTTCGCCCTCGCCGCGAGGGCTTCGAGGTGCACGGCCGCGGCCGTGGCACCCCCCGCGGCGCGGAACGACGCGCGCACCCTCCCGGCCGCCTCGCGGAAGTCGGGCTCGCGGAGGACGGTGTCCAGCGCCGCGCCCAGCACTTCGGCGGTCGCCCGGTTGAACCGGACCCGTACGCCCGCCCCGGCGTCCGTCACCTGGGCGGCGACGGCGGGCTGGTCGTCCCGGATGGGTGCGACGATCAGAGGGAGGCCGTACCACAGCGCCTCGCACACGGTGTTGTGCCCGCCGTGGCAGATCACCGCGTCGCACCGTTCCAGCAGGGCAAGTTGGGGAACGTGCGGCATGACCAGCACCCGGTCGGTGAACTCCGGCACCGTGCCCGTCGGGTCGACGATCACCGCCTGCGCCCGGTCCGGCCGTCCGTGCACCGCCTCGGCGCATGCGGCGAGGAAGCGGGGTGCCGCCTCGGCATTGGCCGTGCCGAGGGTGATCAGCACGGTGGGCGTCCCGGGGTCGAGCCGGTGCCAGGGGAAGTCGTCCGCGGGCGGGCGGGCGGCGAGCGACGGTCCGACGAACCGGACCTGTTCGCCCGCGGACGGGACCGGCCCGGCCAGGGCCTCGGTGCTGAAGGCCAGCACCAGCCGGTCGGACAGCCGGGGGTCCGCGGTGCTCCGGGGGTCGCCGATCCGCTGCCGCAGCTCCCCGATCAGCCCGGCGATCCAGGAGTCGACCTTCGGCAGGCCTGACAGCGAGGTGAAGCCCGCCGTGGTGGTCGCCGAGGTGGCCCAGACCAGCCCCAGCCGCTCGGCCACAAGGCCGCCGGCGACGGCCTGTTGGTCGGCCACCAGGACGTCCGGCAGGAACTCGCCGACGGCCGCCCGCACTCCGGGCGCCATGTGCTCGGCGAGCGGCCCGAGGAACCGCTCCCACAGGAACTTCAGCGCCGCCGGGCCGCGGAGCGAGGGCGGCCGCAGCAGGGCGGGGTCGGCCAGGTCCGGGGAGGAACACCGGAACACGGTCGCGCCGCCGCCCACCAGCGGTCCCACGACCTCCGGCAGACCGGCCCAGGCCACCTGATGCCCGCGCCGGACCAGTTCGGCGGCGACGCCGACCGTGGGGTTGACGTGCCCGGCCAGGGGTGGCACCACGAACAGGAAGCGGCTCACCGGACCACGTCCCCGGCCGCCGGTACGGGCGTGTGCGCCCGTATCCACTCGAGGATCAGGTCGCCGGCCGGTTCCGTGGCGCCGACGAGGACCCAGTGTTCCTGGTCCGGCAGCACGACGGTGCGGCAGACGGGGAGGAGGGACCGCAACCAGCCCTCCTGGGCGGCGAGTTCGGACTCGGCGCCGTAGAGGGCGAGCACGGGGATGCCCATCGACCGGATCCCGTCCTCGTCGAGCACCTGGCTGGCGGGGACGTCCCGCACCGTGGTGGTGGAGTGCAGCAGCCGGGCGGCCGACCGGACGCGTTTGGTCACGTGCTTGCCGTGCTTCTCGGTGAGTTCCTCGAAGAGGCCGTCGCGGGCGAGCTCCTCCGCCCCGCGCGCGAGGTTGGCCGCCATCTTGCGGGACCAGGCGGCGGTGGCCGGCTCCGACTCGATCATCGAGACGCTGGCCACCCGGCCGGGGTGCCGCGCCGCGTGGCCGAACGCGATGGTGCCGCCGTAGGAGTTGCCCACCAGGTGCACGGGGCCCACCGGGTCCAGCCGGTCGAGCAGGGCCTCCAGGTCGTCGAGGTGGTCCTCCAGCCGGTAGCCGGCCGACGGCCGTTCACTGAGGCCCTGCCCCCGCAGGTCGTACATGATCACGTCGAGTCCGGCGGCGGCGAACCGGGGCGCCAGGGTGAAGTAGTAGCTGATGAGGCTGTCGATGAGCATCCCGTGGACGAGCACCACGGTGGGCGGCGGGACGGTGCCGGTCGTCGTCCGCGCGGGTATCCGTTCCACGTGCAGGGCAAGGCCGTTGACGTCGATCATGGCCATGGGTCACCGCTCCCCGGGGGCCCGCAGGCAGCCGGTGATGTGCTCGACGAGCTGTCCGACCGTCAGGCCGATGATCTCCTCCAGCCCGAGCCCGGCCAGGTACTCGGCGAAGTTCACCAGCTCCCCGTACCGCGCCTGGAGGTGGCCGCCGAGGGTGACCAGGTCGATGCTCTCCAGGTCCAGGTCGTCGTGGAACCGGGTGTCCATGGTGATCCCGGCGTCCACCACGCCCCCGTACTCGCCGAGGACGGTGTGGAGCATGCCGGTGATCTCCTCGAACACGGCCTGCCGGGCCGCGGCGGTGGGCGCCGTCTGGCTGCTGTTCACTCGGACTCTCCTCGCGTTGCCGGTCCAGCGCACTCCGTGGACCTGTGGTTCCGGCCGGGGGTCCGGGGGGTGGCCCCCGGGGAAACGCAGCACTGCCGGCTCTCCTGTCGTTCGTCTTCCGGCCGGGCGTCCCCGGGGGCCGGACCCGTGGTCCACGCGACCACGTACTGCCTCTCCGGCAGGCCTTGCGGGTTGGTGACGGTGCGGCAGCGCACCGGGTACCGGCGGCCGCCCACGACCACCACCAGGGCGTCCGCCCGTGCCTCGGTCACGGCGAAGTCCTTCGGCCGTCCCCGCAGCCCGGTGCCCTCGGCCTTGGCCACCGCCTCCTTCGCCGCCCAGAACCGGGTGAACCACAGCGGCTGCGGTTCACCGGTCCGGAAGCACAGCGCGACGAGGAGCTCGCGCTCGGCGGGGCCGAGGGCGGCGGCCAGGGTCCCCGGTGGCCGTTGGGCGACCTCCTCGACGTCGATGCCGACCGGCGCCGGGCGCCCGTCCGTGCCGCGCGGCCGGACCAGGGCGACCGCGGCCTCGGCCCGGTGCGCCAGCGAGACGTCGAGGGCGGGGAGAACCCGGCCGTGCGCACCGGTCACCCGCGGCCGGCCGGACGCGTCGTTGTCCACCCGGATCTCGGCGGGGAAGACCGGCCCTTCGCCGTGCTGCCACAGCCACCGGCGGACCGCGTCCTTGGCCGCGATGCGGCCGAGCAGCCACTGGCGGCGGCCGGACGGCGGGCGCCGCTCATGGTCCTCGCGCTCGGCGGTGCCGAGGTGCCGCCGCATCACGAGGTCGCGGGACGCGAGATCGTGGCACCCGTCGAACAGGATCACCCAGCCGCCCGGTTGCACCGCGGAGAGGGTGTGCTGCCCGGGGAACCGTTCCTGCGCCTTGGTGTCCGTGCGGCTGTCGAACCGGTGGTCCTGCCAGCCGTGGATTTCCGCCCAGACGCGACCGTCCAGGAGCAGCTGTACGTCCGCCTCCACCGTGGCGTCGGTGACCGAGACGATCCTGATGAGGCACTCGACCCGGGTGCCGGGCGACGGGTGCGGGCCGAAGAACCGGATGTGCCGCACGCGGACGGGGAACACCAGGGTCCGCTCGGCCAGGGTGGTGAGGATCCAGTAGCCGAGCAGCTGCCCCACGTTGTCGAGCAGGGCACCCGGCGCGGACGGGGCGGTGAGCACGCCGCGCACATGCGCGTCGCCGACCGCCGTCAGCTCGGTGACGCCCTGGAACGCCGGGCCGTGGAACATCCAGCGGTCCTCGTACAGTTGCCCGGCCGTGATCCCGGGGGCCCGTTCCTCCTCGGGTGCCCACCGCCAGGGCCGGGGCGCGCCACCGGGGTACCGGTCCGCGAGTTCCACCTCGCCCTGCGCGTACGCGCCGAACGTCACACCGGCCCGGCCGGTCCCGCGCGCCTCGACGGTCACGGGCACGTCGACGGCGGGGGCCGCGGCCACCCAGCGGTTCAGCCGCACCTCGTGCACCGCCACCGCGGTCGTCCCGGGCCGGGCCCGTTCGGCGTGCTCCATCATGTGGTGCACCACGGTCGTGGCCGGGACGACCGGCCACCGGTCTGCTTCGTCCGGCCAGTTGGGGCGCTGTGCGAAGAAGCAGTGGTCGCGCAGGTACGGCATGGTGCCCGTGGACACCCGCAGCACGGTGCGGACCGTGGACGCCGCCGCGGCGCGGGACACCGCGACGGCCGTGTCGGCGGTGTCCTTCAGCAGGGCCCGAAGCTCGGCGGCCAGCGGGGAGCCGTCCGGGGCATCCACGACATCCGGCACGTTCCGGACGGCGAGCGCCGAGCGCACCGCGGCCACCGTCTCCCGGTCCAGGGACACCAGCTTCCCGCCCAGGTCCAGCCGCGAGGGCGGCATCCGGCGGGCGTGGCCGCCACCGTCCACCAGGACCCCGGTGGACGGGTCGCCGCCGGCCGTCCACAGCGCCGTGGCGACCCGGAGCAACTGCGCGGTCCCGTCCCGGTGCGGGGAGTTGGCCGGCACCACCAGGTGGGGGAGGCCGCGCAGGGTGTTCTCGACGAGCGAGCCCACCTGGCCCGTACCGGCCTGGACGAAGACCCGGAAGCCGGCCGCGTACATGGCCTCGATCAGCGGGCGGAAGCGGACGGGCTCCAGCAGGTGGCGTACGAAGAGCTCCCGTACCTCGTCCTCGGTGCCGGGGTACTCCGCGGCGGTGGTCGCCGACCAGACGGGCAGGGTCGGCCGACGCAGCTCGAACAGGCCCGCGTAGTGCCGGATCCGGTCGAGGTAGGGGGCCAGCATCGGGGTGTGGAAGCCCGAGCGGAACGGCAGGACCTGTCCGATGACGCCGCGTTTCCGGAAGTGCTTCACCAGATCCTTCACTTGGCCGGGCGGGCCGCAGACCATCGACTGCTCCGGAGCGTTGTCGTGCGACAGCACCACATCGGGACGGTCGGCGAGCACGGCGGTGACCTGCTCGGCCGGTGCACCCAGCGCGGCGAAGGACAGCCCTGCCACCCGCACCTGGTCCGGGTCGAAGGAGCGGGTGAACTCGTCGACCGCGTCCCCGGCGTACAGCCCGGCGGTGGCCATGGCCGTCCACTCGCCGATGCTGTGGCCCGCGACGGCGTCGGGCACGATGCCCATCCGGCGCAGCGCGGCGTCCAGCACCCGCCCCACGGCGATGACTCCGGCCCCGTGCCGTCCGACGTCCGCCACATCGGCCCCGGACCCGCCGAACCCCGCGGGCAGCAGCGCCGAGAGTCCGAACCGCTCGACGACGTCGTCGATCCGGGGTCTGAACTCGGCCTCCAGGCCGGGGAAGACGAAGGCCAGCCGCCCGCCCGTGGAGCCGCCGAGCAGCGGTTCCGGGGAGAACCACATGTCGCCGCGCCCGCGCCAGGGGGCGCCCTTGGCCACCGCTTTCCGGGCCAGGGCGAGGCGCTCGGCGTTCGGGGCGACGACGCCCAGCCGGGTGCGTCCGTCGTGCGGGGACCGTCGTGCGCGGACGGCGGCGTCGTCGGCGTCCAGCAGCGCGGCGAGCTCCTCCGGGGTGCCGGCGGCCAGCCGCAGCACCTGTTCCGGTTCGCGGACCTCCACCGCCGGGCGGTCCGGGCCGGGGGCGGCCTCGAGCACCACATGGGCGTTGATGCCGCCGAAGCCGAAGGCGTTGACGCCCGCCCGCCGGGTCCGCCCGTCGCCGGTCTCCCAGCCCCGCGCCGCGGCGATCGTCCGGAAGCGGGTACGGGCCAGAGCCGGGTGCGGCTCCTCGCAGTGGAGGGTCGGCGGCAGTACGCCGTGGTGCACCGCGAGCGCGGCCTTGACGAGACCGGCCACGCCGGCGGCCGGCATGGTGTGCCCGATCATCGACTTCACCGACCCGAGCACCGGCCGGTCCTTGCCGTCGGCCGGGCCGAACACCTCGGCCAGGGTGGCCAGTTCGGCCGCGTCACCCGAGGGGGTGGCGGTCCCGTGCGCCTCCAGGAGTCCGACCGACCCCGGTGCGGCGGGATCCAGCCCCGCCTCGCGCCAGGCCGCCCGTACCGCCTTCACCTGGCCCGAGGGGTCGGGATTGACGAGGCTGCCGCTGCGGCCGTCGCTGGCCACCCCGGTGCCGCGGACGACGGCGTAGACACGGTCGTCGTCGCGCAGCGCATCGGAGAGGCGCTTGAGCGCTACCACGCCGGTGCCCTCGCCGATCAGCAGGCCGTCCGCGTCCCGGTGGAACGGGCGGATCCGCTGGCTCGGCGACATCGCGCGCAGCCGGGAGAACAGGGACCACAGCGTGATGTCGTGACAGTGATGGACCCCGCCCGCCAGCACCAGATCGCAGCGGCCCGAGGCCAGTTCGCCGACCGCCTGGTCGACCGCGACCAGCGAGGACGCGCAGGCGGCGTCCACCGTGTACGCCGGGCCGCGCAGATCGAGCCGGTTGGCCACCCGGGAGGCGGTCAGGTTGGGCACCAGGTTGATCGCCTGCTCGGGCTCGTCCGGTCCCAGCTGCCGCGTGTACGCCCGCCGGACCGACTCCAGCAGGCCGGCGTCCAGCTCGGGCAGCAACTCCGCCAGCGTGCGGACCAGTTGGTTGGACGTCTGGACGGACTGGGTGCCCCGCGCCATCCCTGGGGACAGATAGCCGCCCCGGCCCAGGATCACCCCGATCCGGTCCCGGTCCGGCAGTCGCGCCTCGCCGCCCGCGTCGGCGATCGCCCCGGCGGCCACGTGCAGCGCGATGAGCTGTTCCGGCTCGGTGCCGGGCACCGAGTTGGGCATGATCCCGAATCGGGTCGCCTCCACCTCGGCCAGCTCGTCGACGAATCCGCCGCGGCGGCAGTACACCCGGTCCGAGCGGTCGCGGGCGGCCGCCGGGTCGTAGAAGGAGGGGTCCCAGCGCCCGGACGGGACCTCGGTGATCGCGTCGGTCCCGGCCGTCAGATTGCGCCAGTACGCCGCGAGGTCCGGCGCGCCGGGAAAGAGGACCGCCATGCCGACGATGGCGACGGCGGGCCGGCCGGACGGCGTGTGATGCGTGCTCATGCTCACCGGCCCGTTGCGGTGTAGACCACGGCGTCGGCCGACTCCCCGCCCCAGGCGAGCTCGCGCAGCAGGCACAGCGCCCCCTCCTCGGGGTCGATGAGTCCGACGCCGCGCCGCGCGTACTCCCGGGCGAGCTCGGGGGTCACCATGCCCGCGTGCTCCCCGTCCGGCGCCCAGGGCCCCCAATGCACCGTCAGCGTGCGGGACGTGGACTTCTCCGCCCACCGGCTGCCGATGGACTGCAGGGCGTCGTTGGCGGCCGCGTAGTCCGCCTGGCCGCGGTTGCCGAGAACGGCCGCGACGCTGCCGAAGAACACGACGAACCGGGAAGTTCGCGGCAGCTCGTCCAGCGCCGCCAGCAGGGTGCGCGCGCCGTCGACCTTGGTGTCGTAGACCCGGCGGAAGGACTCCGGGTCCTTGTCGGCCAGGACCCGGTCCTCGATGATCCCGGCCGCGTACACCACGCCGTCCAGCCGGCCGTGTTCGGCGTGGACGTCCGCCACCAGGCGTCGCACCGCCTCGGGGTCCCGGACGTCCACCGTGTGGTAGCGCACCGGACTGCCCAGATCCCGCAGCGAGTTGAGGGTGTTGCGGACCTCCCGCCGGGCGAGGATCTTCGAGACGGCCCGTTCGATGTCGGCCGGGGAGCGTTCTCCCCGGTCGGCCAAGGCGGCCCGCAGTGCGGCCCGGTCCGGCGCGTCTTCGAGGTCCTCGGGGGCGTTGTCCGGCAGTTCGGTCCGGCCGGCCAGTTCGATCCGGCAGCGGGAGGCCGCCGCCAGCGTCGCGGCGACCTGGGCGGAGATGCCCCGGGCCCCGCCGATCAGCAGCACCACCGAGTCCCGGTGCAGGCCGATGGCGGCCGCCTCGGCCGTACCGTCCCCGGCCGGGCCCGCGCCGCGGTCGCCCAGGGCGCCGAGGCCGGCGGCCGCGGTTTCGAGGCCGTACCGGACGCCGTCCGGCGACCGCAGCACCACTGGGGCCGGCTCCTCGGCCGTCAACTCGCCCACCAGCGCGGCCGCCATCTCGGCGGCTGTCAGCTGTGAGGCCAGCTCGACGAACCGGGCGAGGGTGTCCGGGTACTCCCGTGCGACGGTCCGGAACATGCCCCGCAGCCCGTCCGCCCGTCCGCCCGTCCCGGCGTGGATGTCCGCGCCGGCGGCGGGCGCGGCCGCGAGCAGCCAGCGCGGCCCGCACCGCAGTGCGGCCTGGAACACCGGGAAGGACTCGGGCAGCAGCGGCCCGCCGCCGTCCTGCGACAGCGCCTCCAGGTGGAACACCCCGTCCAGCGGGCCGTCCGCGTCCGTGAGCACGTGGTCCGACGGCAGGGTGACCGCCTCCGCGCCGCGGGCGCCCAGCAGGGCGGCCAGCGCGTCCGGCACCGGCCCGGCACCGCCCAGCAGGGCGAACCGTGTCCCCTCCAGTACCGCGAAGTCCCCGTCGGGGGAAGGGAGGCGGACGCTGCGCAGCACCAGCCTGTCGGGCGCCTCGCCGGTGACGGCCGGACCGGGGTCCTCCGCAGGGGCGGGGGTCTGCTGCGCGGGAACCGTTCCCCCACCGGGCAGCCGCTCCTCCAGCAGTTCGGCGATACCGGACGCTGTACGGGCCTTCGAGACCGCTTCCAGCTCCGTGTCGTCGAGCCGGGGCAGCTCGGTCCCGCCGGTGCCGAAGCCCAGCCGTGCGGCCAGCTCGCCGACGATCTCGACCCGCTTGATCGAGTCGATGCTCAGGTCGGCCTCCAGGTCGAGACCGGGCTCGATCATGTCAAGGGGATAGCCGGTGCGTTCGCTGATGATGTCCAGGACAGTCGCCAGCACGTCCGCCGGTGCCGTGGGTGCCGCCGCCGGGGACAGCACGGGAACGGCAGCGGGAGCGGGCTCCGGCACGGCCGGCGGGAGCACGCCCGGCCGGAGCGCGCCTGGTGGGAGCGCAGCCAGCACCGGCGCAGGCACCGGCGCGACCGGCGGCACACCCGCTCCCGCCGTCCCGCCGAGATACGTCAGCAGCACGTCGCGCTGTGCCGCGACCAATTCCCGGCTGGTGCGCAGGAATTCATGGACCATCCGGTCACGGTCGTCCGCCGTGTCGCCGTCCTGGGCCCGGATCACTGTCATCTCCTCCATCGGTATGCGTCGGGCGGGTACGAGCGAGCCGGGCAGCAGGCCGCCGTCCCGGGTGCGTGTCAGCTGCCCGTTGACGGTCCAGCCGGGTGCCGCGGGGCAGGTCCCGGGGACGGCTTCGACGCTGTCGCGCCCGTGGTGCGTCCAGCCGGTACGGACGGGGACGCCGGCGACGGCGAGCCGGGCGAGCAGGCTCAGGAAGCCGCGCAGTCCGGGGCCTTCGGGCCCCTCGCACCCCGCCGCGGTGTGCGGACGGTCGCCGAGGATCCGGCCCACCAGGCCCGTCAGCACCGAACCCGGCCCGGCCTCCACGAAGACCCGGACGCCGGCCTCGTACATCCGCTCGATCTGCTGCACGAAGCGCACGGGGGAACCGATCTGGGCCGCCAACTCGGCTCGTATCCCGTCCGGTTGGCCGGGATGGACGGCGGCCGTCCGGTTCGCCCACACCGGTATCTCCGGTGCGGCCACGTGCCGGGCGGCGAGAACCTCGGCGAACCGCTCGCCGGCCGGGGCCACCAGGGGGCTGTGGAAGGCGCACGCCACCGGCACGGTCTTGGCGCCCAGGCCCCGCTCGCGCAGTCGGCGCACCGCCGCCCCGACCTCCTCGACGGGACCGGAAATCACGGTCTGCCGCGGCGCGTTGTGGTTCGCGACCACCACCCGGTCGGCCAGCCCGGCCGCCCGCAGTTCCTCGGCGACGTCCTGGTGCCCGGCCGCCACGGCGGCCATGGTCCCCGGTTCCGCGCCGGCGGCGGCCAGGATCGCCTCCGCGCGCGCCGCGCTCAGCTCCAGCAGCGTCTCCGGGTCGAACGCCCCGGCCGCGCACAGCGCGACCAGTTCGCCGTAGCTGTGCCCGGCCACCGTCGCGGGCCGGACGCCGGCCCGGCCCAGCAGCTCGGACACGGCCAGCCCCATGATGCCCAGCGCGGGCTGGGCGGTCCTGGTGTCGGTGACCCGGGCGCGCCGTGCCTCCTCGGCGGCGGGGTCGAAGGCGGTCGGCGGGAAGATGACGTCCACCCACTCGTGGCCGGTCCGCAGATACCGCTGGACCTCCGGGAAGGCGATGAACAACTCGGCGAGCATGTCCGGCCGTTGACTGCCCTGGCCGGGGAAGAGGAACGCCACCTCGCCGCCCGGCCCGTCCGATCCGTCCGGCCCCTCCGCCGTCGCGCCGAAGATCCCCGCCCGGGGGTCATGCTCGCCCTCCCGGGCCCGTCCCAGCAGTCCGGGCAGCTCGTCCAGGTCACGGGCCACGACCGCCGTCCAGGCCGGTTTCCCGGACGCGTCCGCGCGCCGGGCGGCGCTCAGCGCCAGGTCGCGCAGCCGCCAGGAACGGCCCTGCCGGTCGTTCTCCGCGACCAGCTCCAGCAGCCGGCCGATCTCCCGGGCGGCCTCCGCCCGGTCGGTGCCGTGGAAGACGAACAGCTCCGCCGGCCAGGCGTCGAGCCCGTGCCGGGGCGGAGGCCCCGCCTCGTGCCCGCGCAGCACCACGTGGAAATTGGTGCCGCCGAAGCCGAACGCGCTGACCCCGGCGACCCGTTCACCGGGCGCGGCCGCCCACGGGCGGGCGACGGTGTGGAAGGCGAACGGGCTGCTCTCGGCCTCCCAGGCCTCATTGGGCCGGGTCAGCTGTGCCGTGGGCGGCCTGACCCCGGTGTGCAGGGCCAGGGCCGTCTTGATCAGGCCGGCCAGTCCGGCCGCGCATTTGGTGTGCCCGATCTGGGACTTCACCGAGCCGAGCGCGCATCCGCCCGGCGCCGCCCCGGCCTCGGTGAACACCTCGGTGAGCGTGGTGAGTTCGGTGCGGTCGCCGACCACCGTCCCGGTGCCGTGCGCCTCCATCAGGCCCACCTCGGCCGGCGAGATCCCGGCGTGGCGGTAGGCCCGTTCCAGCGCCGCCCGCTGACCCTCCGGGCGGGGTGCCGTCAGTCCCAGGGACCTGCCGTCGCTCGAACTGCCGACGCCCTTGACGACCGCGTAGACGCGGTCGCCGTCCCGCTCCGCGTCCGCCAGCCGCTTGAGGACGACGCAGGCGACGCCCTCGCCGAGCGCGATACCGTCCGCCGCGCTGTCGAAGGTGCGGGAGCGGCCGGTCGGGGACAGCGCGTGCACCGAGGAGAACAGCAGATAATCGTTGATCCCGTTGTGCAGGTCCGCGCCCCCGCACAGGACGAGGTCGCTGGTGCCGGCGGACAGTTCCTTGCACGCCACGTCCACCGCGGCCAGCGAGGAGGCGCAGGCCGCGTCCACGGTGAAGTTCGCGCCGCCGAGGTCGAGCCGGTTGGCGATCCGCCCGGCGATGACGTTGGCCAGCATGCCCGGGAACGAGTCCTCGGTCAGCCGCGGGAGTTGCTCGTCCAGTCCGGGCGGCAGTTCCCCCATGTAGGCGGGGAGCACCGTGCGCACGGTGGTGGCGTTCGACAGGTCGCTGCCCGCCTCGGCCCCGAACACGACCGAGGCCCTGGAGCGGTCGAAGGGGCGCTCCTCGTAGCCGGCGTCGCGCAGCGCCCGCCGCGCGGCCTCCAGCGCGAGCAGTTGCACCGGCTCGATGCTGCCGAGCGAGGACGGCGGGATGCCGTAGCGCAGCGGGTCGAAGGGGATGTCCGGCAGGAAGCCGCCCCACTTCGACTCCGTGCGGGCGCCGTCCGCATCGGGCGCGTAGTGCAGCTCCGGGTCCCAGCGTTCCGGTGGCACTTCGCCGACCGCGTCGGTGCCCGCGACCACGTTCGCCCAGTAGGCGGCCAGGTCCGGCGCGCCGGGGAACATGCAGGCCATGCCGACCACGGCGATGTCGAGCGGGGCCGGGACGCGCTCCGGGGCGTCCTGCCGGAACCCCTCGCGCAGCCGCCGGGCACGCGCGGCGAAGAAGCCGGCGGCCTCCGCACTGACAGCGGCGTGCAGTTCGGGGACGGTGGTGACCGCGGACCGCAGCACGGCCACCTGACCGGCCATGAACATGCCCTCGGTCAGCTGCCGGGGCTCGTCCACCTCCGTGAGCGACTCGCCGGTCCGCTCCACACCCTTGCTGGCGATCCTCAGCCGCCCGACGTTGAGCTGTTCCAGCCGCTCCCAAGCCCGCCGCTCCGGGACGCCCCGCTCCCGCAACTCCTCCTTGGTGCCGCGGAATTCATCCGTGAACGGGCTGCTCACGCAGCGCGTGGCGTGTCCGGGTGCGGTCTCCAGCAGCTCGGTCCGCCGCGCCTCCAGGACCTGCCGCTGGAACGACGGCCGTACGGCACCCCGGTCCACCGCCTCCTCGGTGAACAGATACGCGGTGCCCATGAGCAGTCCGACGGCCACCCCGCGGGCGGTCAGCGGCGCGGCGAGCGCGGCCACCATCGCGGCCGACCGCTTGTCGTGCACGCCGCCGGCGAAGAACACCCGCAGCTCCGCGGGGTCCGCGCCCTCGGCGGTGTCCAGGAACTCCTCCAGTACATCGGCCTGCGCCTCCCACAGCGCGAAGCTGCTCCGCGGTCCGACGTGGCCGCCGCACTCCGAGCCCTCGAAGACGAACTTGCGCGCGCCCGCGTCCAGGAACTGCCGGAGCAGTCCGGGCGAGGGCACGTGAAGGAAGGCGTCTATGCCTGCCGCCTCCAGCTCGGCCGCCTGCGCGGGCCGGCCGCCCGCGATGACGGCGCAGGAGGGCCGGATCTCCCGGACGAGCTCCAGCTGCGCCGTCTTGATCTGCACCGGTGCGAAGCCGAGGATGCCCACGCCCCAGGGGCGTCCGCCCAGTTCGTCGCGGGTCTGCTCCAGCAGGGTCCGGGTCTCCACCGGCCCGGCGAGAGCCAGCGCGAGGAACGGCAGCCCGCCGTGGCCGGCGACGGCGGCGGCGAACCCGGCCCGGTCGCTGACCCTGGTCATGGGCCCTTGGGCGACGGGCAGCGCAGTGCCCAGCGCGCGGCTCATCGGGGAGCCGCGGAGCAGCGCGTCCGCGGCGTCGTCGTCGCGCACGGCCTCCCGGACGGCGGCGGTGACACCGCGGACGGCCGTGCCCACATCGCCCCAGCGCCGCGCGAACGAGGAGGCCAGGAAGCCGTCCTGGCCCACGGGGAGCAGCCGGGCCCGGGGATCGTCCGCGCCCAGCAGCCGGGCGACTTCGCCGGGCTCGTCCGGCAGGGGCGGTGCGTCCGGTCCACGGCGGCGCAGCACCCGGTGGCCGGCGGCCACCACGGTCTCCGAGCCGTCCATGGCCCGGACGGCAGCCGCCACCTCCTCCGGGACGCCGGACTCGTCGAGCAGCGCCAGCTGGGTGTCCAGGACGACCCCTGCCGCACCGCCGACGACGGCGGCCGCGGCGGTGCGCGGCCCGATGCCCCCGCAGGCCCAGACCGGCAGGCCGAGTTCCGGGTCCGCCACCAGCTGCTGGAGGAGGACGAAGGTGCTCAGCTCGCCGACCCGTCCGCCGGCCTCGTTCCCCCGGGCGACGAGACCGTGCGCCCCGGCGCGCGCGGCCGCCAGGGCCTCCTCATGGCCGGTGACCTCGACCAGGACGCGGTGCCGGCCGGCGGCGAGGTCGCCCGGGGTCAACCCGGCGTCCGCGCCGAGCAGTACGGTGTGCACGCCCCCGCCGGCCACCAGGTCGTCCGGCCCGAGCGGGCACCCCGCCCCGACGCGCACCCCGAAGGGGCCCGGCACCCATTGCCGCACCAGCTGGAGGGCCTCGCGGGCCGCGCGGCGCCGGCCCCTTCCGAGGTCGAGCACGCCCAGACCGCCGGCGCGGCAGACCGCCGCCACCAGGCGCGGATCGGGTTCGCCGAACGGGCTGACGCCCAGGATTGTTTCTGTGGACACGGGAACTCCGGGAGGCAAGAGGGTCGTTCGGAAGCACCGGGAATGCGCGGGGGCCTCGGGCATCCGAGGCCGGAGGAATACCGCGATCGGTGTCGGTGAGGTGGGACGGGACAAGAGGCGCGCGACCTCGAAGGCCGTCGGAAACGCGGCCCGACTTCCCCGGTGGGCCTGGCTGGATCATTGCACGGCGGGGCGCGAAGGGAATACCCCGTTCAGTATTGTCCCGTGAATGGTGTGCATCACATCAATGGTCGGACCGATACCGGTTGCGGGCTTCCCGCAAGGGAATTGCGGGAAGCCCGCAGCGGGTGCGGAATTACCGCAGAAATAGTCCGTACCAATTGCGGCGGCGGGTTCAACTCCATTGGAAACATTGGCTGTTGGCGACTCGCGGGACCGGAGCTGAATTCCGTGCGGAAAATTTCCCTCGCCACGGGGTTGTCATTCTGAATCCGTGTGCGAGGATTCCTGCTACCCGGCTCGAAAGGGCCGGATGGAGAATGGAGTCCTGTGAAATCATTGACGCTGAGAACCGCCGCCGGGGTGGTCGCCTCCATGGCGGTGTCGGCCGCGTTGGTGCCGACATCCCCCGCGGGGGCCGCGGCCCGGCCCGGGGGCATGGACAGGGCGACGGCCGAATCCTTCGGCCGTATCGCGGGTGTCGTGCTCACCGACCGTACGGCGGCGATCGTCGACGGGAAGGCGCAGGGGCACACCACCCCGCCGCCCACGAAGAAGGTGCACCTTTCCTCCGCGATGGCGCGTTCGGAGAAGTCCGTCGTGGCCTCGCTGCATGAACGCAAGAAGAAGCTCAAGGCCCTGGGCGAGGCGTACTCCGCCGGCGACACCCGGGTCGCGGTGGACCGGACCGGCGTCGACGGCAAGAAGGCCACGATGCGGGTGACCGAGACCACGCGGCTGACCTACCGGAAGATCCGCGGTGACGAGCCGGACGACACCGGCTTCCAGGCCCACCACGAGCTGAGCTTCGCCGTCGCCGGGAACGGGGCATGGGAGTTGACCGGCATCAGGGCTCTGGACGAGATGCCGCAGATCAACGCACCCGCACCGGTGGCGCCCAAGGCGAAGGCCGCCGCAGCGGGTGCGGGTGACACACCGAACGCGCCCGAGGCGAGTGTCTGGCCCTTCCCCAAGCGGCTGCCGAAGGACACGACGACCGGCCTCGACTACAAGGCGATGGCTGAATACGCCGAGAAGTACTGGAAGAACTACAACCCGGCCTACCGGGCGTATCCGCTGGGGACCGGCGGCGACTGTACGAACTTCGTCAGCCAGGCGCTGAAGGCGGGCGGCTGGAAGCACGCTCCTGGCAAGGCCGGTGACTACACGAAGTGGTGGTACGGGTCCGACACCCAGTCGGATTCCTGGACCGGCGTCAACGAGTGGTCCTGGTTCGCGCAGAACTCGAAGCGGGTGAAGCCGCTGAAGTATGCCTACCAGATGGAGGTCGGGGACGTCCTCCAGGCGGACTTCGACCGCGACGGGTCCAAGGACCACACCATGCTGGTGACTTACCGCGACCGCCTTGGCACTCCCTATCTGACGTACCACTCCTTCGACACCTACCGGCGGTCGATGCTGAGCCTCTCGGTGATGCTGCCGCTCACCAAGTGGTACGCCTACCGGACCTGATGCGTACGGCGCGCGGTGCGGTGGTCCTGGTGACCGGGACCGCCCTCATGCTCGGGCTGCTGTCGGGCTGCGGCTCCGGTGGGCACGAAGCCGGGGAGAAGGCAGTGCCCTCTCCCTCCGCCCGTTCCTCGTCCGCCCCGCCGCCCCCCACCCCGTCCGCGTCGGAGACGACGAAACCGGAGGAGAAGTGGGACGGAAAGGTACGGATTCTGGGAGACGGTTCGACCTCCTACACCGGCCCGCAGCCGCTCCGGCCCAAGCCGGTGAAGCTCAAACCGGGCGAGAAACCACCGCAGTTCGTGGTGTTCTCCTGGGACGGCGCCCTCCAGGGCGACGACGAGCAGTTCTCGCACTTCCGCGAGGTCGCCAGGGAGAACAACGCGCAGATGACGTTCTTCCTCACCGGGACCTATCTGCTGCCCAAGTCGAAGGCGTCGATGTACCGGCCGCCGCAGCACAAACGCGGCGACATGGCGATCTCGTACGCGACCGACCAGCACATCAGGGACACCCTGGAACAACTGCGCGGCGCCTGGCTGGAGGGCAATGAGATAGGCACGCACTTCAACGGGCACTTCTGCGGTGCCAAAGGCGGCGGCGACTGGAGCGTCGCCGAGTGGAAGAGCGAGATCGAGCAGTCCTACTCCTTCGTCGAGAACTGGAAGACCAACACCGGATACACGGACCTGCCCCCGCTGCCCTTCGACTACCGCAAGGAGCTGGCCGGCGGCCGGGCTCCCTGCCTGGAGGGCCAGAAGAACCTGCTGAAGGCCGCCAAGTCACTCGGCTGGCGCTACGACGCCAGTTCACCGGGCGACTTCCAGATCTGGCCGTCAAAACACGACGGCATCTGGAACTTCCCACTGCAGCTCGTCCCTTACCCCGGGACCGAACAGCAGGTCCTCTCCATGGACTTCAACTTCCTCTACAACCAGTCCGGTGACAGTACCCGGGGCGACCCGGCCAAGTACGAGCAGTGGCGCAAGCTGACCAGGGACAGCTATCTCAACGGCTTCGAGCGCGCCTACAACGGCAGTCGCGCGCCGCTGTTCATCGGCAACCACTTCGAGGACTGGAACGGCGGCATCTACATGAAGGCCGTCGAGGACGTGGTGAAGTCGGTGTGCACACGTGACGGCGTGCGCTGCGTGACCTTCAAACAGCTCGCCGACTGGCTGGACGTCCAGGATCCCCGCGTCCTGGCGAAGATGCGCCAATTGGACCCGGCGCAGTCCCCGGACTGGAAGTCCCTGGTCAAGTAACTCCCCACCCCTGCCCACCCCCACCCTGTGAGGCACTCCCATGTCCCCGCACAAGAGATCCGTCCCCGCCCTCGCCTGCGCCGCCTCGGCGCTGGCCCTGGCCATCACGGCAGTCGCCGCCTCTGCGTCCGCCGCCCCGGCCGTCGCGAAGACCGGACCGGCCGGCAAGACCGTCACCAGCGGCTGGAACAACTGGTCCTGCAAGCCGTCCGCCGCCCACCCCAACCCCGTCGTCCTCCTCCACGGCACCTGGGCCAACCAGTTGGACACCTGGTTCGTCCTGGCTCCGGAACTGGCCGCCAAGGGCTATTGCGTCTACTCCCTCGACTACGGCAAGCTGCCCTACATGCCGGGGCTCAACGGCCAGGGGCCGCTGGTCAAGTCGGCCGGAGAGGTGTCCGCCTTCGTGGACAAGGTCCTCAAGTCCACGGGCACGAAGAAGGTGGACATCGTCGGCCACTCCCAGGGCGGCGGCCCCCTGCCCCGCTACTACATGGAGTTCATGAACGGCGCCTCCAAGGTCGACAAGCTCATCGGCCTGGCCCCGGACAACCACGGCGCGACCGCCTCCGGGCTGGGCACCCTCGCGCGCAAGGTTCCCGGCGTGAGCAAGGTGCTGTCCCTCTCCCTCCCCGGCCTGGAGGACCAGATCGTCGGCTCCGAGTTCATGAAGAAGCTGAACTCCAGGCCCGACACCGTGCCGGGGGTGAAATACACGGTCATCTCGACCAAGTACGACGAGATAGCCACGCCCTACAAGTCGCAGCAGCTCTCGGGCCCGAACGTGCGCAACGTCGTGGTCCAGGACCTGTGCAAGCTCGACTTCTCCGAGCACATCGCGCTGGGCCTGGTCGACCGCATCGCCTTCCACGAGGTGAAGAACGCGCTCGACCCGGCGCACGCGACCCCCACCACCTGCAAGTCCGCCGTCAGCTGACCCGTCGGCCGGCACGAAGTAGGTTCTGTCACTCCCCACTTGCGAGGTAGCTCCATGTCCGTACCCAGAAGAACGCTCCGCGTCCTCGCCGGTGCCGTCTCGGCGCTGGCTCTGGCCCTGTCCTTCGGATCGCCCTCCGCATCGGCGGCCACGGCCGGCACGACGGCGGAGAAGACCGTCACCAGCGGCTGGAACAACTGGTCCTGCAAGCCGTCCGCCGCCCACCCCAACCCCGTCGTCCTGGCACACGGCACCTTCGCCAACTCCTGGGACAACTGGCTCGTGCTGGCCCCGTACCTGGTCAAGCGCGGCTACTGCGTCTACTCGCTCGACTACGGGCAGAAGGCCGGGGTGCCGCTCGTCAACGGCCTCGGACCGATCACCGAGTCGGCCGGACAACTGTCGGCGTTCGTGGACAAGGTCCGGCAGTCGACCGGCGCGGAGAAGGTGGACCTGGTCGGCCACTCCCAGGGCGGCGGCGCCCTGCCGCGCTACTACCTCAAGTTCCTTGGCGGCGCCGCCAAGGTCGACAAGCTCGTGGGCATCGCCCCGTCCAACCACGGCACCACCGCCTCGGGACTGTCCCGCCTCATCGACATCGTCCCGGGCGCCCGCAAGGTCGTCTCCCTCGCGATGCCGGGCGTGGAGGACCAGTTGGTGGGGTCGGAGTTCATGAAGAAGCTCAACGCCGGCGGCGACACCGTGCCCGGAGTGAAGTACACGGTCCTCGCGACCAAGTACGACGAGGTGGTCACCCCGTACAAGACCCAGTTCCTGTCCGGCCCGGACGTCCGTAACGTCGTCCTCCAGGACCTGTGCAAGTGGGACATCTCCGAGCACGCCGCGATCGGCACGATCGACACGATCGCCTTCCACGAGGTGGCCAACACGCTCGACCCGGCGCACGCGACCCCCACCACCTGCGCCTCTGCCGTCAGCTGACCCGCCGCCCCCCATACCGGCCCGGCCGCCTCCCCCCGGCGGCCGGGCCCCTGCCCTGTTGCCGGATTCGATCGTCGGGTCCGGTGTGGGACAAGTGCTGATGCACCATCAGTAAAGTCGGCAGAGTGTTCGCCCAGGTCAGCGCGCCCTTCCCCGGGGTTTCAGCGGTACCGGCGGCAATTCGGGAGCGGACAGCCGGGGGCCGTCGTAGCCGTGGACCTCGCCGAAGCGGGAGCCGGTCATCCACTCCTCACGTGCCTCGGCGATCTCCTCGCCCGAACGACCCACGAAATTCCACCACATGACAATGCGCTCCTCGAACGGCTCGCCGCCGAGCAGCATGAAGGCGCTGTCCACGTCGGCGCGAAGCGGGAGTTCGGAGCGGCCGCAGCCCAGGTAGAGCAGGGAACCCGGTGCGAGGCGCACCCCGTCCACCTCCGCTTCGCCGGACATGGTCAGTGCCGCGTACTCGAAATCGGGCCGGACGGGGAGGCGCGCGGAGGCCCCTGCGGCCAGGGAGATGTCCGCGCCCATGAGCGGGCTGAACGCGGTGGCGGGGGAGGACGCGCCGTCCAGCTCGCCCATGATGACGGTGGCACGCAGGCCGCCGCCCGTCACCAGCGGCAGCTCGGCGTGATGCTCCCACGCCGGGGCGGTGTGCCGGTGGGCGTCCGGCAGCGCCACCCACAGCTGGGCACCGTGCAGCAGGGGCGCGTGCTCAAGGGGTGACTCCTCCGAGTGCGCGATGGCGCGCCCCGACGTCATCAGCCCCAACTGCCCCGGCCGCAGCGTCTGGAGGCTGCCGAGGCTGTCCCGGTGCAGCACCTCGCCGTCATGGAGCCAGCTGACGGTCTGCAGGCCCATGTGCGGGTGCGGGGGCACCTGCATCCCCGGCTCGTCGGCGATGTCGTCCGGCCCGTAGTGGTCGACAAAGCACCAAGCGCCCACCATGCGTCTCCCGAGGCTGGGCAGCAGGCGTCGAACGACGGTGCTCTCGCCGAGGGGGACCGTCTTCGAGGGCAGCAGCTCCCGCACCGGCTGTGCCATGACATCGGTACGGCCACCGCATACGGCGGGTGCGGGCCGGAGATCGAGATTGCTCATGAGAGCACTGTGCCACCCGCCGCCGTCACGCGGCAGGCCTGTGGATAACCGACTGGGCCGCCTGGACGCAAGCGTCGAGCATGAGTCCAGCACGTCTTCAGCGGGCGCGCTCCCGCACCACCTTGTCGTACACCCACGCCGATCCGGCCACCAGCGCCCCGCCCAGCAGCCAGCCGGCCACCACGTCGGACAGCCAGTGCACACCGAGGTACAGCCGGGTGAAGCCCACCCCGACCACGGACACCGCGCTCACCGCCAGCGCGGCACGGACCACGCCTGCCCGTACGCGGTGCAGCCACAGCAGCCACACCAGCAGCCCGCACGTGACGGTGGCGGTCAGGGCGTGGCCCGAGGGGAACGCCTGGTAGGACGCGGTGGCCACCGGGTCGGGCCAGGTCGGGCGGTCCCGCCCGACAGCCGCCTTGATGCCCTGCTGCAGGGCCGTGCCCAGCACGGACACCCCCGCGATCCAGGCCACGAGCACCCACTCCCGGCGGCGCAGGAGCCAGACGGCGGCCACGGCGAGGGCCGCGCGCATGGTCCACGGATCCCACAACCGGCCGGACAGCCAGCGGACGAACCGCGTCCAGCCCCGGTGCCCGACCGCCGTCGGATGCAGCCCGTCGGCGACACGATGGTCGAGCGATATCAGCGGCCCCCACGAACAGGCGACCAGGATCAGGAGCGCGATGAACAGGACGCCGAGAGCGACCCCCGCACCCATCCGGACGGAGCGCTCGAGGCGGGGCGGAACGGCGGGCGCGTCGGGGCGCGTCGGAACGTGCATGGCCGGATCCTTGCGGACGACCTCCCCGCAGCGCCACCCCGTATGCCCCGTGACACCGGCCTCCCGGCCTCCCGCATGGCAAGGGCCGATACCGCGCTATCCCAGCGCGCTCAGCCCGGGGACGAACGCCACCAGCAGCGGCACCGCCGGAACCAGAGCGGCGACGGCCGTCAGCCGTAGCCGTCGCGCCGCCGTCAGACGGGGCGCGGGCGCCAGCAGCCGGTGCACTCGGCCCGGAACCTGGGAAAGCTGCGCCGGACAGGGGCCGAAGACGCCTCGGTCCTCGTTCAGTTCGACCAGGGCCAGCGCGGTCGTCAGCCGGCCGAACCGCCGGGAGGCCGCGTCGTCCGCCGCCAGCTCGACCAGATGGTGCACCTGATCGCGGAACGCCGCGAACACCGGCACTTGGGGGAAACCGGTCGCCAGCGCGGACGAGCAGTGCAGCAGCCAGTCGTGCCGCGCCCGGGCGTGCCCCTGTTCATGGGCGAGCACCGCGTCCAACTGGGAGTCCGAGAGCCGGCGCAGCGCGCCCGTGGTGATGACCAGCTGAGCCGCCGTGCCACCGCGCAGCCACCAGGCGTCCGGCCGCTCGCCCTCCAGCACCACCAGCCGGTCCGTGCCCGGGGCCTCGCCGGGCAACTGCGGGGCGCGGACGAGGAGATCGGCACGGTGCTGCTGGCGGCGGGCGCGTGCGACACGGACCTCGCGCGTCAGCATGGCCGCGGTCCACACCGCGCCGAAGGCCAGCGCCACGGCCAGCGGAGCGGCCCACGGCCGGTACGAGGCGAGGGCGTAGGCCTCCATCACCCCGCTCGGCGCCGGCGCGAAGACATGGCCGCGCACGGCCTCCCAGGCCGCCGCCGCGCTGAGGGACATGGCGAGGACACAGCACAGCAACACGGCTCCCACCGCGCACTGCCACACCCACAGGGCCACGACGGGCTCGCGGTCGGGCCAGTCGGCACGGGTCAGCACACGCGGCGCCATTGCAGCGACCAGTCCGCCGAGGACCAGCAGCGCGAGCGGGACCATCATGGCCGCAGCCTATGAGCGCGGGACGGTGCGCGGGTACGGTCCCGCGTGCGAAGTGACGCATCCCACGGTCATGCCCACAGCCGGTTCGACGGCCGCCGGGAAGATCCCGGTCGGCCTCGGAGAGCAGGCCTCGGAGAGCAGGCCTCGGAGAGTCGGCCTCAGAGAGTGAGCAGCATCGCCAGCATGCCGATGCCCATCGACAGCCGACAGGCGTTGGTGAGGTTGGGCCGCCCCGGCCAGGCGGCCTCACCGGCCGTGACGGCGACCGCCGGAACGAGCGCGGCCACTGTCCGCACGACGTACACCGCGAAGTACAGCAGCAGCAAGCCCGTCAGCAGGGGCGTCCCCGCGGGAACGTGCTCACCGCCCGTGTGCCCCGTTCCGGTGTGCCCGGCATGGCTGTTCACAGAGGAGCCCGCCATGGCCAGCGCCATGTAGACCATGGCGAACGCGCCGACCGCGTGGTGCAGATGTGGCCCTTCCGCCCGTCCGCGCGCCACCAGCAGCGAGCGCAGCCCCGCCGCCCCGAAGACGACCGCGAACAGTGGGGCGCCCCAGGGTCGCGTGTCCAGGACGGCGGTCGGCAGCGCCATCACCGCCATGCCCAGCCCCATCAGAGCGTCGCCGCCCGTGGCCGGGGTGTCCGCCGTGCCGCTCGCCCGTATCCGCACGAGGCAGTACGCGCCGGTGGCGGCGCACAGTGCCACCAACAGCCAGTCGACGAGCGGTGGTCCGTGCACGGCACACCTCCCCGGACGCGCAGATCTACCCCCGGAGGATTCCCGTTCCAGTTGCATCACACGGGAGCGCACGGGCGCAGAAGGGGAGCGTTTCGGGGCGTGGAGTGCGCCCGCGCATGCGCGGTGGCATGGGGGGCGCACCCCAGAGGGCCGTTAAACGCTCGGGCGGTATCGGATCGGGTGATTCTCGGGCACTTCCACCACCGCGATCCGCACGCCGTCCGGGTCGGCGATCCACATCTCGACCAGTCCCCACGGCTTGGTCTCGGGAGGGTCCAGCACCTCGACGCCCTGGCGGAGGAACTCCTCGTGGGCCGCGGCCGCGTCCGCGACCTGGAACCACAGCTCGAGGCCGGGGCCCGGTGGCGCGTCGGCACGGCCCGAGACCTCCAGGAAGCCACCGCCCAGGAAGTAGACGGTGCCCCGCTCCGGTCCGGTCCCGAATTCCCGGTAGACCGCCAGGCCCAGGGCGCGGCCGTAGAAGTCCCGGGACCGTTCCGGGTCGGTGGGCCGAAGTAGCACTCTGCTGCTCAGTACATGCACCATGACCGCGACTGTACGCAGAGCTGATCGGGTTAGTGTTCGTATGCAGCCAAGGCGTACGGAGAGGATCACACGGAGACCATGGAGACAGCCAGCAGCCGGGCCGCGGAGCCGACCTTCCGGGAGGCCACCGTCGCCGATGTGCCCGCCCTCGTCGCCCTCGTCGAATCGGCCTACCGCGGTGACGCCAGCCGTGCCGGATGGACGACCGAGGCCGACCTGCTGGACGGCCAGCGGACCGACCCCGACGGCGTCGAGGCCGTGGTGACGGACGAGAACAGCCGACTGCTCGTCGTGGAGTGCGACGGTGAACCCGTCGCCTGCTGCCAGCTCGAACACCGTGGCGCGCACGCCTACTTCGGGATGTTCGCGGTCCGTCCGGCACTGCAGGGCGCGGGGCTCGGCAAGGTGGTCATAGCCGAGGCCGAGCGGCTCGTCCGCGCCGAGTGGGGTGTCCGTGAGATGCACATGACCGTCATCCGGCAGCGCGACGACCTGATCGCCTGGTACGAGCGCCGCGGTTACCGTCGCACCGGGCAGATGTCGCCTTTCCCGTACGGCGACGAGCGCTTCGGTGTCCCGCAGCGCGACGACCTGGAGTTCGAGCTGCTGGTCAAGGAACTCGTCTGACGGTGACGGAGGCCAAGAGGTGACAAGGGGTAAGGGGCGCTCTCCCAGGACGGCGCCCCTTACCCCTTCTTACCCCTTACCTCGGATCACCGCGGACGCCTTACAGCCGGCCCGCCTCGACCAGGCGCCGGAGGAAACGCCGCGTGCGTTCCTCGCGGGGCTCGCCGAAGACCTCGGCAGGTGTGCCGCGCTCCAGCACCACCCCGCCGTCGAGGAAGCACACCTGGTCGGCGACGTCCCGGGCGAACCCCATCTCGTGCGTGGCGAGGACCATGGTCATGCCCTCCTCCTTGAGCTCGCGGACGACTCCCAGCACCTCGCCCACCAGCTCCGGGTCGAGGGCCGCGGTGATCTCGTCGAGCAGCAGCAGCCGAGGCCGTACCGCCAGGGCCCGGACAATCGCCACACGCTGCTGCTGGCCGCCGCTCAGCCGGTCCGGGTACTCGTCCGCCTTGCCGCCCAGGCCGAGCCGCTCGAGCAGCTCCCGGGCCCGCTCCTCGGCCTCGGCGCGCGGCATGCCGTGCACCCGGCGCGGGGCGAGCGTGATGTTCTCCAGCACGGTCATGTGCGGGAACAGGTTGTACGCCTGGAAGACCACGCCGATCCGGCGGCGCACCGCGTCCGGGTCCACGCCCGGGTCGGTGATGTCCTCCCCGTCCAGGAAGATCGCCCCGTCGTCGATCTCCTCCAGGAGATTGGCGCATCTCAGCAGCGTCGACTTGCCCGAACCGGACGCGCCGATGAGCGCGGTCACGGTGTGCGGGGCGACTTCCAGGTCGACGTCGCGCAGCACGACCGACCGGCCGAAGGTCTTGCGCACGGCCTCCAGCCGCAGCACGGTGGCGGACGGTTCCGTGGTGTTCATACGATCCCTCCCTGCGCCCGGCGACGGTCCATGCGCGCGGTGATCCAGTCGGTGAACCGCGTCATGGGGATGGTGAGGGCCACGAAGACGATCCCGGCCACCACGTAGGGCGTGTAGTTGAAGCTCTTTCCCGCGAGGATCTGTGCCGCGTAGACCGCGTCGACCGCCCCCGCGATCGAGACGAGCCCGGTGTCCTTCTGGAGCGAGACCAGGTCGTTCAGGAGCGGCGGGACCACGCGGCGTACGGCCTGCGGCAGGACGACGTGGCGCAGCGTCTGCCGGTTGGAGAGCCCCAGCGAGCGGGCGGCGGCCCACTGGCTGGGATGCACGGACTCGATGCCCGCGCGGAACACCTCGGCGACATAGGCCGAGTACGTGAGCACCAGCGCCGTACCGCCCAGCAGCACCGGGTCGGTCGTCACGCCCCGCAGCCGCAGCGCGGGCACGCCGAAGACGACCAGCAGGAGGCAGATCACGAGCGGCAGGCCGCGGAAGACGTCGGTGTAGGCGGTGGCCAGGGCGCGCAGCGGGAAGAAGACGGGGCCGCGCAGCGTACGGGCGATCGCCAGCAGCAGTCCGAACACGAGGATCGCGGCTCCGCAGACGGCCAGCAGCTGGAGGTTGAGCAGCAGCCCGTCGAGCACCTTCGGCAGCGCCTCGCGCGCATAGTGGACGCTGAAGAACGTCTCCCGAGTGCGTGGCCAGCCGGGGGAGTTGACGACGGCGAGGAACAGCACGGTGCCGGTGACCAGGGTGCTGACGGCGGCCACCGTGGTGGCCCGGCGGGTACGGGCGCGCTTGGCGCGCTCGCGTTCCAGACGCCGTGCCGACGGGACATAGGCGTCCTGCGGGACCGCCTCTTCCGGTACGGGGCCACGGGGCGCGGCCACCGCCGTGTCGTCGGCCGTCATGTGAGCACCGGTGCGTCGGCGGCCTCGGAGAGCCAGGTCTTCTCCAGGCGGGCGAGCGTGCCGTCCTCGCGCAGCGAGTCGATCGCCCGGCTCACGCAGCCCGTGAGCCCGCTGCCCTTGTCGAGGACGAGCCCGAACTGCTCGGTCCGGCCGCCTCCGGACGCGAACTGTCCGACGATCCTCGCGTCCTGGACCTCCGCCGAGGTCATGTAGAAGGCCGTGGGCAGGTCGACCACGATCGCGTCCACCTGGCCGTTCTTCAGCGCCGTCTTGGCGTAGTCGTTCTTCTGGAAGACGGCGGGCCGCTGGTCGGGCCGGATGGTGTCGTCGACGATGTCGAGGCTCGTGGTGCCCACCATCGCGCCCAGCTTGACGTGCTTGAGGCCGTCCACCGTGGTGGCCTTGGCGGCGGGTGAGCCCTTGAGCGCCACGACGGCCTGCCGGACCGCGTAGTAGCCGGAGGAGAAGTCGACCGCCCGGCGGCGCTCGTCGCTGATGGAGATCTGGTTGAGATCGAAGTCGAACTTCTTCCTGCCGGGCGCGACGGCGGTGTTGAACGGCACGGTCTGCCAGGTCACGTCGGACCGGGCGTAGCCGAGCCGGTCGGCGATCGCGTAGGCGACGGCCGACTCGAAGCCCTTGCCGCCGGCCGGGTCGTCGTCCCGGAACCAGGGGGCGTAGGCGGGCTTGTCGGTGCCCACGGTCAGTTTGCCCGCGGTCCGGGTGGCCAGCCGTCCCTTCGCGCAGCCGGTCCCGTCGGACGGTGCCGCGGCGGACCGCACGGCGTCGGCGTCGTCCTGCGGGGCACATCCGGCCGTGACCGCCAGCACGACCGCCAGGGCCGCGCCGAGGCGCGGCAGGCGGCAGCGGCGGGCGGAAACGGAGGCATCGGCGGAAGGAGCCGGAGGGCCGGAGCGGGTGTTCGGGCGGGGTGTGCGCTGAGTGGCGACGGACATGGCGGGAGAGTGGCAGCGCCCGAGGACGTCTGTCCAGGTCAGGCCACGGATTGTCCGAATAGCGGAAGACTGTTGCCAGTTCGTGAATTCTCGGTGGTCCCCCTGGGTAGCCATCGGAAAGTGCCCGGCAATGGCTGGAACACGGCTAGGACGGCAGTCGGGCCCAGCGCGCCGGACGCGACGGAACGAGGCGCCTGAGGCCGTCCGAGGGGGCGGCCGCAGGAAAATTCACGGCGCTACCAGGGGTCCGGCAGGATAATTTATGGCTTCCCCCCTTGAGCCGAAGAACCGTACACAGATACGGTGTCTTAACGCCAAGTTCTCCGGAGGAGGGGCAGTCATGACGGAAATTCTTGCGTCGACGGCGATAGCGATCGACGAAACGGCCGTGGGCCGCGTGATCGATCACCCGGCCTGGTCCACACTCAAGGGCGCGGTCGAAACGATCCGGCCGTGGCAGTCCCCGGACGGGTCCATCGACCTCGAAGCGGAGGGCGCACCCCCGGGCGAGACCGTGCGCGCCGAGATCGACCGCGTCGTCGAGGCCCTGGAGGAGCTCTCGCCACTCCTGCCGCACGACGCCGCCTACCACCGGGCGCTCGTCGCGGACCTGCGCCGCTGGTCCGGCTCCGGGTTCGGCGTCCCCGACTTCCTCGACTCGCTGCTGGCCTTCCAGCCCGCCGCCCAGCGCGCCGACGGCCTCCAGCACCTCGTCCTGTTCCCGATGTACACGCAGAACGGCAACCCCGACCGCAACCTCGAAGCGGTCGTGCTGCGCGTCGTGTGGCCGGACTGGCTCGCCGAGCTGGAGCACACCCGCTACGACAACCCCCTCTTCCTCGGCATCACCTTCGAGGACTTCACCTCCGGCTACGACACCAACTCGGCGGTGCTCTTCCCGGAGACCATCGCCGTCCGCGAGGCCCCCGAGCGCTTCACCTGGGGCGGCATCTTCTGTGACCGGGAGGCGGCCCGGTTCCGCAGGGTCACCGAGGCGGCCGTCGCCACGCTCGGCCTGGTGCTGCCCGCCGACATCCAGGAGATGGTCGGCGACCAGCAGCGCTGCCAGCAGGCATTCGTGCTGTGGGACATGGTCCACGACCGCACCCACAGCCATGGCGACCTGCCCTTCGACCCGTTCATGATCAAGCAGCGGCAGCCGTTCTGGATGTACGGCCTGGAGGAGCTGCGCTGCGACCTCACCGCCTTCAAGGAGGCCGTGAAACTCGAGGCCGACGGCTATTCCCAGGGCCGTGACGTGCAGTACGCCGTCCTCTTCGACCGCATGTTCCGCTTCCCGGTCACCGGCGAGCGCGTGCGCAACTACGACGGCCTCGGCGGACAGCTGCTCTTCGCCTACCTCCACCGGCACGACGTCGTACGCTGGACGGACAACACCCTGCACATCGACTGGGACCGCGCCCCGCAGGTCACCAACCAGCTCTGCGGCGAGATCGAGAAGCTCTACCGCGACGGGATCGACCGCCCCAAGCTCGTGCACTGGTTCGCCGCGTACGAGCTGGTCTCGACCTACCTCGCACCGCACCCCGGCTCCGTGTGGGCCAAGGGCCCCGACGCCCTCGACCTGACCCAGCCGCCCCGCAAGCTCGTCGACGACGTGCTTCCGGACGAGTTCCCGCTCAGCATGTTCTACGAGGCCCTTGCCAAGAAGCTGCGCGGCGTGATCGCCTCGACCAAGGGGATCACCGCGGCGCGCGAGGGAGCAGTGGCCGCGTGAGCAAGAGCGAGAAGGAGGCGACGATCATGAGCACGACGACGAACGGCGACCACCGGCTGGACGGGGCGGTCGTGGCGGTGGCGGGCGCGGCCGGACCGGCCGGGCGCGCGACGCTGCTGCGGCTCGCCGAGGCCGGGGCGACGGTCGTCGCCTCCGACGCGGACGCGGCCCGCCTCGCCGAGGCCGTCGACGCCGCCCGCTACGCCCACGGCGGCGCCACCGTCACCGGCGACACCGTGGACCTGCTCGACCTGGAGGCGACCCGCGCCTGGGTGGACCGCACCGAGAAGGAATTCGGCCGCGTCGACGGCCTGGTGCACCTGGTGGGCGGCTGGCGCGGCTCGGCGACGTTCGCCGAGACGGACCTGGCCGACTGGGAGCTCCTGGAGAAGCTGCTCATCCGCACCGTGCAGCACACCTCGCTCGCCTTCGAGGCGCCGCTCCAGCGCGGCGGCAACGGCCGCTACGTGCTCGTCAGCGCCGCCGGCGCCAGCAAGCCCACCGCGGGCAACGCCGCGTACGCCGCCTCCAAGGCCGCCGCGGAGGCGTGGACGCTCGCCCTCGCCGACTCCTTCCGCAAGGCGGGGGGCGAGGAAGGGCCGCAGGCCGCCGCCACCGTCCTGGTGGTCAAAGCGCTGGTGCACGACGCGATGCGCGCCGAGCGCCCGAACGCGAAGTTCGCGGGATTCACGGACGTCAAGGACCTGGCGGAAGCCATCGTCGGCATCTGGGAGAAGCCCGCCCGAGAAGTGAACGGAACCCGTCAGTGGCTGACTCCGCAACCGTGACCGCGACGACCGACGCGATACGTCGGCACGACCCCGGGCTGCGCGGTTTCGCCAGCGACAACTACGCGGGCGTACATCCCGAGATCCTGGCGGCGCTCGCCCTGGCCAACGGCGGCCACCAGGTCGCGTACGGCGAGGACGACTACACCGCGCACCTGCAGGAGCTGATGCGCGGTCACTTCGGTCCGACGGCGGAGGCCTTCCCCGTCTTCAACGGCACCGGCGCCAATGTGGTCGCCCTCCAGGCGGCCACGGAGCGCTGGGGCGCGGTGATCTGCGCCGCCAGCGCGCACATCCACGTGGACGAGTGCGGTGCCCCCGAGCGCGTCGGCGGCCTCAAGCTGCTGACCGTGCCGACCGAGCACGGCAAGCTCACCCCCGAGCTCATCGACCGTGAGGCATGGGGCTGGGACGACGAGCACCGAGCGCAGCCGCAGGTCGTCTCGATCACCCAGACCACCGAACTCGGCACCTGCTACACGCCCGAGGAGATCCGGGAGATCTGCGACCACGCCCACGAGCGGGGCATGAAGGTCCACCTCGACGGCGCGCGCATCGCCAACGCCGCGGCCACGCTGGGCGTTCCGCTGCGGGCCTTCACGACCGACGCCGGTGTCGACCTGCTCTCGTTCGGCGGGACCAAGAACGGGATGCTCTTCGGCGAGTGCGTCGTCGTGCTGAACCCGGACGCGGTCCGGGCGATGAAGCACCTGCGCAAGCTGTCCATGCAGCTCGCTTCCAAGATGCGGTTCGTCTCCGTCCAGTTCGAGGCCTTGCTCGCGGGCGACCTGTGGCGGCGCAGCGCCTCGCACGCCAACGCCATGGCCGCGCGCCTCGCCGAAGGCGTACGGACCGTGCCCGGCGTCGAGATCCTGCACCCGGTGCAGTCGAACGCCGTCTTCGCCCGGCTGCCGCACGACGTGAGCGAGCGCCTCCAGAAGCGCTACCGCTTCTACTTCTGGGACGAGGCGGCCGGTGACGTCCGCTGGATGTGCTCCTTCGACACCACCGAGGCCGACGTGGACGGCTTCGTCGCGGCCCTCGCGGAGGAAATGGGCAAGCAGTAGCCCCACGAAGCACGGGGAAGCCCCCGGCCGCCATCGGCGGCCGGGGGCTTCCCCGTGTCCCCGCGGAGCCGTCCTCGCGGGGCTAGCGTCGGTCCTGGGCCGTTGCCTGCGCCGGAGTCGGGGCCGTGCCGCCGAGGTGGGCCGGGATCCACCAGGTGTCGTCCGGACCCTTCGGACGGACCGGATAGGCCCGCTGTGCCGACTCCAGCAGCTCCTGGACGCGGCCGCGCACCCGCTCGGTGACGCTGTCCGCGTGCTCCTCGGGGCCGGGAGTGATCGGCTCGCCCACCCGCATGGTGATCGGGATGTGGTGGCGGCGCAGATCGCGCTTGTGGCCCTTGGTCCACAGCCGCTGCGTGCCCCACAGCGCCATCGGGAGCAGCGGCACCCCCGCCTCCTGGGCGAGCCGGGCCGCGCCCGACTTGAAGTTCTTCAGCGTGAACGACTGGGAGATCGTCGCCTCCGGGAAGACCCCGATGATCTCGCCGGAGCGCAGCGCGGACAGCGCGTGCTTGTACGCCTCCATGCCCGCCGCGCGGTCCACGGGGATGTGCTTCATCGCGCGCATCAGCGGCCCCGACACCTTGTGCCGGAAGACGGACTCCTTGGCCATGAAGCGCACCAGCCGCTTGGCGGGCCGGGCGGCCAGCCCGCAGAAGACGAAGTCGAGATAGCCGATGTGGTTGCTCACCAGCACCGCCCCGCCGCGCTGCGGCACGTGCTCGGTGCCCTGGATGTCGAAGCGCAGGTCGAGCGCCCTGAACATGGAACGGGCGGCACCGATCACCGGGGGGTAGACGAGTTCTGCCATATCGGGGAAATCCTTCTGGGCCTGGGGAGGGTGCTCCCGGCTGAAGTTACGCGGCCGTAGGTTCTCGGCTACCGGCCGATCGTGCCTGATCGCCCGGCCCAGGGACCAGCGAGGACGACCCGTGGGACAGGAGATTCTCATCACGTCGGTCCGAGACGCCGGACGTCGTCCGGTACAGCCGAAGGTACACCGCGGACCCCGGACAGATCCGGGCAGACCCCCGCGAGCGTCCGGCGGGAGGAGCGTTCGGGGGCGCGGCCGGAAATTTCTGCGGGCCCGGCGGCGCTGCAACCGGCGGAACAACCACGGGGCCACAGGGGCCGCGTGGGCGGGAACGCGTAGCGGGAGGGGCGGAAGTGCCGGTGCGGGGCGAAGAGGTGCGGCTGGAAGCCGCCGAGCTCGGCGCGGAACTGGGGGAGCGGGCCACGCTCGTACAGTTCTCCAGCGCCTTCTGTCAGCCGTGCCGGGCCACCAGGCGCACCCTGGCGGACGTCGTGGCCATGATCGACGGGGTCGCGCACATCGAGATCGACGCCGAGGCGCGGCTCGGGCTCGTCCGGGCCCTCGGCATCAGTGCCACCCCGACCGTGCTGGTGCTCGACGCGACGGGCCGCATCGTGCGCCGCGCCGCCGGGCAGCCCCGCAAGGCCGATGTCATCGCGGCGCTCGGCGCGGCGGTGTGACGGGCCGTGATCCCTCTCCCATCTCCCCGGCCGCACTTGACGGTGTACACGCCGAATCGTCAGGGTGACGCTATGTGGCCCGGACTGCTTCCCCTTCTCCACGGACGCGCGCACGTCGACCTCACGCGGACCGTGAGCGCGCGCTGTCCGGAGCGGTGAGCATCCGCGACCGTACAGCTCCTGGTCCGACCTCCAGCAGAAGGACAGATCCATGACGGCCACGCCCGGACTCGGCTCGCCCCGCCTCGCCGCCCCGGAACTGCTGCGCTCCGCGTTCCGCCGGCATGCCGCCGGCGTCGCCGTGATCACAGCGCAGGGCGCCCGCCCGGTCGGTTTCACCGCCACCTCGCTCACGTCCGTCGCCGCCGAACCCCCGCTCGTCTCCTTCGGCGTCGGCACCGGCTCCTCCAGCTGGCCCGTGCTCGCCGAGGCGGAGCACATCGGCGTCCACATACTCGGCGAGCACCAGCAGGAGCTGGCGGGCGTCTTCGCGCGCAGCGGTGCCGACCGCTTCGCGCCGCCCACCAGCTGGCGGCCGGGTCCCGAGGGCGTGCCGCTGCTCGACGGCGTGCTGGCGTGGCTGGTGTGCCGGGTGGTGGCCCGGATACCCGCGGGGGATCACCGGGTGGTGCTCGCGGAGGTCGTCGCGGGCGACCCCGAGGGCGCGGGCCGCCCTCTCCTGTACCACCAGGGGCGCTTCAACGGTCTGCGGGACTGAGACGTCCCTGTTTCCCGCGTTGGGCAGATCACAGTTGACGTGCCTTGCTTTCGTGGAACGCGCTCGGTGTACTGACGAGTAACATCTTGTTCGGGGCGTTGCCCGGTACGAACGGGATGCGCCCCACAAGGCGCCTATGCTGCCTGAACAAGGCAGCTACGAAGAGACGATGCAGTAGGAGAGCCGGCGTGAGCTTGAGGATCGTTGTCTGTGTGAAGTACGTGCCCGACGCCACCGGCGACCGGCACTTCGCCGAAGACCTGACCGTCGACCGTGACGACGTGGACGGCCTGCTCTCGGAGCTCGACGAGTACGCGGTCGAGCAGGCGCTGCAGATCGCCGACGAGGCGGACGACGCGGAGATCACCGTCCTGACCGTGGGCCCCGAGGACGCCAAGGACGCGCTGCGCAAGGCGCTCTCCATGGGCGCCCACAAGGCCGTCCACGTGGAGGACGACGACCTGCACGGCACCGACGCGCTCGGCACGTCGCTGGTGCTGGCCAAGGCGCTCGAGCACGTCGGCTACGACCTGGTCATCTCCGGCATGGCCTCCACCGACGGCGGCATGGGCGTGGTCCCGGCGATGCTCGCCGAGCGCCTGGGCGTCCCGCAGGTGACGCTGCTCTCCGAGGTCGCCGTGGCCGACGGCAAGGTGACCGGCCGCCGTGACGGCGACGCCGCGAGCGAGCAGCTCGAGGCCTCCCTCCCGGCCGTCGTGTCCGTCACCGACCAGTCCGGTGAGGCCCGTTACCCGTCCTTCAAGGGCATCATGGCCGCCAAGAAGAAGCCGGTGGAGTCCCTGGACCTGTCCGACCTCGGCATCGAGGCGGAGGAGGTCGGCCTCGAGGGCTCCTGGAGCAAGGTCGACGAGGCCACGGAGCGCCCGGCCCGCACCGCGGGCACCGTCGTCAAGGACGAGGGCGAGGGCGGCAAGCAGCTCGCCGAGTTCCTCGCGGGCCAGAAGTTCATCTAGCGGCGGACCGGGGGCCGCGAAGGCTCCCGGCGCCCACCGCGGCTGAGCTTCCGTCAGCCCGTACGAACCGTCATCCGCCTCTTTTCTGCGCAGGAGTCCCATCCCATGGCTGAAGTTCTCGTCTACGTCGACCACGCGGACGGTGCCGTCCGCAAGCCCACCCTCGAACTGCTCACCCTCGCCCGCCGCCTCGGCGAGCCCGTCGCCGTGCACCTCGGCGCCGGTGCCGACGCCGCCGCGCAGACGCTCGGCGAGTACGGCGCGGTGAAGGTCCTCACGGCCGACGCCGCCGAGTTCGCCGACTACCTCGTCGCGCCCAAGGTGGACGCGCTCGAGGCCGCGTACAAGGCCGTCTCGCCGGTCGCCGTGCTCGTCCCGTCCTCCGCGGAGGGCAAGGAGATCGCGGCCCGCCTCGCGGTCCGCATCGGCTCCGGCATCATCACGGACGCCGTCGACGTGGAGGCCGGTGCCGAGGGCCCGGTGGCCACGCAGTCCGTCTTCGCGGCCTCGTACTCCACCAAGTCCCGCGTCACCAAGGGCACGCCGGTCATCACCGTCAAGCCCAACTCCGCCGCCCCGGAGGCCGCCCCGGCCGCCGGTACGGTCGAGCAGCTCGCCGTCTCCTTCGGCGAGAAGTCCACCGGCACCAAGGTCGTCTCCCGCACGCCGCGCGAGTCGACCGGCCGCCCCGAGCTGACCGAGGCCGCGATCGTGGTCTCCGGCGGCCGCGGCGTCAACGGCGCCGAGAACTTCTCCCTCATCGAGGGCCTGGCCGACTCGCTCGGCGCGGCCGTCGGCGCCTCCCGCGCCGCCGTCGACGCCGGCTGGTACCCGCACACCAACCAGGTGGGCCAGACCGGCAAGTCGGTCTCCCCGCAGCTGTACATCGCGGCGGGCATCTCCGGCGCGATCCAGCACCGGGCCGGCATGCAGACCTCGAAGACGATCGTGGCCATCAACAAGGACGCCGAGGCCCCGATCTTCGACCTGGTCGACTACGGCGTGGTCGGCGACCTCTTCGAGGTCGTCCCGCAGCTCACGGAGGAGGTCAAGTCCCGCAAGGGCTGACCCCGTCGAGTGAGGCCCCGCACGCGGACGCGTGCGGGGCCTCACTGCGTCCGGGCCTGTTGACCTTCCACGGACCCCTCGATAACTTCGCCCCACGGACAGTGAATTCCGTACAGCGGAACTGTGGAGGGTGGGGCATGGGAGAGCACCGGGCGGTCGCGACAACCTTCACCAGCGCGGTGCGGGAAGGCATCGGGGCCTCCCTCGCCGGGGTCGACGCCGAACTCGCGCGCCGCTATCCCGGTGACCCGGGCACCCGGCAGCCGGTGCACACCGTGTACGTCCCGGCCGACGTCTTCGCCGCCGGCACGGTCCGCTCCTGGGGCGACCGCGCCCTCGCGGCCCTCGACGACCACGCCCCCGACGCGGCCGCGTTCGCCGCGGTCCTGGGGATGCCCGCCGACCTCGCCGGGCCGGTGTACGAGCGCGTCCGGGCCAAGCTGCGGCGCGAGCCCGTCGAGGACCTGCGCATCGACTTCGAGGACGGCTACGGGCCGCGCCCGGACGCCGAGGAGGACGCGGCGGCGGCGCGGGCGGCGCGGCTGGTGGCGCGGGCGTACGAGGACGGCACCGCGCCCCCGTACACGGGCATCCGCATGAAGTGCATGGAGGCCGCCGTGCGCGACCGCGGCATCCGCACCCTCGACATCTTCCTGACCGGGCTGATGGGCGCGGGCGGGCTGCCGGGAGGGCTGGTGCTGACCCTGCCCAAGGTCACCTACGCCGAGCAGGTCACCGCGATGGTGCGGCTGGCGGAGGAGTTCGAGAAGGCGCGCGGCCTGGCGGCCGGGCGGATCCGCTTCGAGATCCAGGTGGAGACGACCCAGGCGATACTCGGCGCCGACGGGCGCGCCACCGTGGCCCGCATGATCGACGCCGCCGGGGGCCGCGCCACCTCGCTGCACTACGGCACCTTCGACTACAGCGCGGCGTGCGGTGTGAGCGCGGCGCGGCAGTCGCCGGACCATCCGGCGGCCGACCACGCCAAGGCCGTGATGCAGGTCGCGGCGGCCGGCACCGGGGTCCGGCTCTCGGACGGCTCGACCAACGTCCTGCCCGTCGGCCCCACCGGGCAGGTGCACGACGCCTGGCGGCTCCACCACGGGCTGGTGCGCCGCGCGCTGGACCGCGCGTACTACCAGGGCTGGGACATGCACCCCGGCCAGCTGCCGACCCGTTACGCGGCGGTGTACGCCTTCTACCGCGAGGGACTCGGCCAGGCGGTCGCCCGGCTGACGGCGTACCTGCGGAGCGTCGAGGGGGACGTGCTGGACGAGCCCGCCACCGCCAGGGCGCTCAGCGGTCATCTGCTGAGGGGTCTGGACTGCGGGGCCGTCGACAGCGCGGAGGTCACCGGTCCGGCCGGGCTGACGCGCGCGGACCTCGACCGGCTGGCGGGCCGGGCGCGGTAGCGGTCAGCTTTCGGCGGGCGGCAGTTCGCCGGAGCCGCGCACGATCAGCCGGGTCGGCAGCTCCGTCCGCTGCGGCGGCTCCGTCACCCCGTCCAGCCTGCGGAAGAGCCGTTCCGCCGCCGTGCGGCCGAGCCGGGCCGCGTCCTGGGCGACGACGGTGACGCCGGGGGAGAGGAGGTCGGCGAGCTCGAAGTCGTCGAAGCCGACGAGGGCGACGGGGCGGACCGCCGCCGCTATGACGCGCACGGCCGTGACCGTCACCCGGTTGTTGCCCGCGAACAGGGCGGTGACCGGCCGCGGTCCGGAGAGCATGGCCTCCGCCGCCGTCCGCACGCGCTCGGGGGCCGTCGGCCCGAGCGACACCCAGCTCTCGTCGACCGGCAGCCCGGCGGCCCGCATGGCGGCGCGGTAGCCGCGCAGCCGCTCGGTGGCGGTGTGGATGTGCGCCCGGTCGCCGATGAAACCGATGCGGCGGTGGCCGTGGGCGACGAGGTGGGCGACGCCGTCGCGGGCACCGCCGAAGCTGTCGGAGAGCACGACGTCGGCGGCCGTCCGCCCGGCGGGCCGGTCCACGAAGACGGTGGCGATGCCCGCCGCCATCTCCGGCTCCAGATAGCGGTGGTCGTCGCCCGCGGGGATGACGATCAGCCCGTCGACGCGCCGCGCGCAGAACGCCAGGGCCAGCTCGCGCTCCCGGTCGGCGTCCTCGGCGCTGGAGCCGTTGATGAGAAGGGCGCCGTGCGCGCGGGCGACCTCCTCGACGGCGCGGTTGAGGGGGGCGTAGAAGGGGTCGGCGAGGTCCTCCAGGACCAGCCCGATGGAGGCGGTGCGGCCCTTGCGGAGGATGCGGGCGCTGTCGTTGCGGCGGAAGCCGAGCGCCGTGATCGCGTCCTGGACCCGCCGTTCGGTGTCCGGGGTGACGCCCGGCTCGCCGTTCACCACGCGCGAGACGGTCTTGAGGCCCACTCCCGCACGCGCCGCCACGTCCTTCATGGTCGGGCGATTTCCGTAGCGGTAGTGCGGGCTGGTGTCGGCCACGGTGGCTCGTCCTTCGTGTTCTCACGTGTGTCTCACGGCTGGCGCCGATGCGTGGGGGTGACGTCGAGCATAGAGCCTGGACAACGTTGTCAACTCTGGGGAGACTGGCGTCCACACGCCCATCCGTCGTCTGTGGACCAGGAGATATCGCACCAAATGCACACCGACCACACCGGCCTTGTCGCAGCTCTGGACATCGGCGGCACCAAGATCGCGGGGGCGCTGGTGGACGACCGCGGCCGTCTGCTCGTGCGCGCCCAGCGGCCGACGCCCGCGCGGGAGGGTGCCGCGACGGTGATGGGCGCGGTGGCGGAGGTGCTGGACGAGCTCGCGCGGTCAGCCGCGTGGCCGGGCGTCCTGGCGGTGGGCATCGGCAGCGCGGGGCCCGTCGATGCCTCACGCGGCACCGTCAGTCCGGTCAACGTACCCGGCTGGCGTGCGTTCCCGCTGGTCGCGGAGGTGGCGCGGCGGGCGGGCGGACCGCCGGTGGTGCTGGTGGGCGACGGGGTCGCGATGACCGCCGCCGAGCACTGGCAGGGCGCGGCGCGGGGGCGCGCCGACGCGCTGTGCATGGTCGTGTCCACCGGCGTCGGCGGCGGCCTGGTCCTCAACGGGCGCCTTCACACCGGGCCTACGGGCAACGCGGGTCACATCGGCCATATCAGCGTCGACCTCGACGGCGACGCCTGCCCCTGTGGCGGGCGCGGATGCGTGGAACGCATCGCCAGCGGCCCCAACATCGCGCGCCGCGCGCTCGACGCGGGCTGGCGGCCGGGCCCCGACGGCGACCGGAGCGCGGCCGCCGTCGCGGCGGCGGCCCGCGCCGGTGACGCCGTGGCGCTCGCGTCCTTCAGGCGGGCCGCGCAGGCGCTGGCGGCGGGGATCGCGGCGACGGCCACATTGGTGGAGATCGAGGTGGCGGTCATAGGCGGCGGCGTGGCGGGAGCCGGTGACATCCTGTTCGCCCCGCTGCGCGAACACCTCCGCGACTACGCGGCGCTGTCCTTCGCCTCGGGGATCGAGGTCCTGCCCGCACAACTCGGCCCCGACGCGGGCCTGGTGGGCGCCGCGGCCGCGGCCGCCCAGGAACTGGGACTGTGGGTGCCGCCCGAGGCGCGGTGACGAACCCGGAGGGATGGACGTCCGGCGCGCGGGTAAACGCCGGAAGCGGCGTCGGCGCCCGCAGGGGACGGCGGGCACGGTCGGCCCGGCCGGCCGGTACACCGGTGGCCCAAGGGGAGAGGGGAGCCGTGCGTGCCGGACGGTCCGGCCGGGACGGATCGGGCTTTCGCTGGCGACCGGGGGCCGGGCGGTGCATCATGCCGCTCGCACGCGTTTCCATGGCAAGGTGTTCCGGGCACTTCACAGGGGTCAACGGAGGAGGGGGAACCGTGATCGTCTGGCTGAACGGCGCGTTCAGTACGGGGAAGACCAGCACGGCCAAGGAGCTGACCGAGCTGATTCCGGGCAGCACCCTCTACGACCCCGAGGTGATCGGTGGCGCGCTGAGCTGCTTGGTGCCGCCGAAACGGATGGGCGAGGTCGACGACTACCAGGACCTGCCGATCTGGCGGCGGCTGGTGGCGGACGCGGCGGCGGCGCTGCTCGCCGAGGTCGGCGGTGTGCTCGTGGTTCCCATGACCCTGCTGCGACAGGAGTACCGGGACGAGATCTTCGGCGCCCTCGCCTCCCGTCGCATCCCTGTTCGGCATGTGCTGCTGACGGTTGACGAAACGATACTTCGGGCGCGTATCGCGAGCCGTGAGGAATACGAGGACGATCCGGAGCGCAGTGAGCGCGTACGGCGTTGGGCGCTGGACCACATCGCCCCCTACCGGACGGCACTGCCATGGCTCCTGGCCGATGCCTTCCCCGTCGACACCGGCGGGCGGACGCCGCGGGAGGTCGCCGAGCGGGTCGCGGAGGCCGTACGCACGGGCGCCGCGGGTGCCTGCGAGATCGTGCAGACCCCCGAGCCGACCGCGGAGACCCTGGCCGCCGGGGTGCTGCTCTTCGACGAGGAGGACCGGGTGCTCCTCGTCGACCCCACCTACAAGCCGGGCTGGGAGTTCCCCGGCGGAGTGGTGGAGCCCGGCGAGGCGCCCGCCCGCGCCGGGATGCGCGAGGTCGCCGAGGAGATCGGCATCGAACTCCCGGAAGTGCCCCGGCTGTTGGTGGTCGACTGGGAGCCGCCGAAGCCTCCCGGCTACGGCGGTCTGCGGCTGCTCTTCGACGGCGGGCGGCTGGCGGCCGCCGAGGCGCACCGTCTCCTGCTGCCCGGCTCCGAGCTGCGCGGCTGGCGCTTCGTCACCGAGCACGAGGCGGCGGCCCTGCTGCCGCCCGTGCGCCTGAGCAGACTCCGCTGGGCCCTGCGCGCCCGGGAACAGGGGCGCCCGCTCAACCTCGAGGCGGGCGTCCCGGTCGGCTGACGGCCTGCCGGCCGCCGGGCGTCAGCGCTTGCTGCCCGCGTAGTTGACGAGGAAGAGGGCCTCGGCCAGCGACAGCCGCTCCAGCTCCTCGGGGGAGACGCTCTCGTTCACCGCGTGGATCTGGGCGTCCGGCTCGCTCAGACCGATCAGCAGCATCTCCGCCTCCGGATAGAGGGAGGTCAGGGTGTTGCACAGCGGGATCGAGCCGCCCATCCCGGAGATCTGCATCTCCTGGCCCGGGTAGGCGACACGCATGGCCTCCGCCATCGACGCGTACGCCGGGCTGGTGGTGTCGGCGCGGAACGGCTGGCCCTGGCCGACCTGTTCCACCGTGACGCGTGCCCCCCACGGCGCGGCGGAGACGAGGTGGGCGGTCAGCAGCTTCGCGGCCTCCGCCTCGTCCATGCCCGGCGGCACCCGCAGGCTCACCATGGCACGGGCGCTCGCCTGCACGGACGAAGTCGCGCCGATCACCGGCGGGCAGTCGATGCCCAGCACGGTGACGGCCGGGCGCGCCCAGACGCGGTCGGCCACCGTGCCGGAGCCGATCAGCTCCACGCCGTCGAGGACCTTGGCATCCCTGCGGAAGTCCTCCTCCGGGTACTGCAGGCCCTCCCAGCTCGCCTCCGCGTCCAGGCCGTTGACGGTGGTCGAGCCGTCCTCGGCGCGCAGCGAGTCCAGAATGCGGATGAGGGCCGCCAGCGCGTCCGGGGCGGCGCCGCCGAACTGGCCGGAGTGCAGGTTGCCCGCCAGGGTGTCGACCTGGATCCGGAGGTTCGACATGCCGCGCAGCGTCGCGGTGACGGTCGGCAGGCCCACCCGGAAGTTGCCCGCGTCGCCGATGATGATGGCGTCGGCCGCCAGCAGCTCCGGGTGTGCCTCGGCATACCGCTCCAGGCCGCCGCTGACCTGCTCCTCGGAGCCCTCGACGATCACCTTCACGCCGACCGGGACGCCGCCGTGCTCCTTGAGCGCCCGCAACGCGGTGAGGTGCATGATCACACCGCCCTTGCAGTCGGCGGTGCCGCGCCCGTACCAGCGGCCGTCGCGCTCGGTCATCTCGAACGGCGGGGAGATCCAGGCGGCCTCGTCCAGCGGAGGCTGCACGTCGTAGTGCGCGTAGAGCACCACGGTGGGGGAACCTGCCGGGCCCGGCAGGTAACCGTAGACGGACTGGGTGCCGTCGGGGGTGTCCAGCAGGGCCACATCCCGCAGGCCTTCGGCGCGCAGGGCGTCGGCCACCCAATTGGCCGCGGCCTCGCACTCGCTGCGGGGGAACTGGGCCTCGTCCGCAACCGACTTGAAGGCCACCAGTTCGGCCAGCTCGGTCCTGGCTCGGGACTGGAGGGAGGCGACGGTCGCCGCCAGTGCGGCCGGGTCCGGCTGGGACTGACGGGTCGAGGACTGCTCCATGGAACGCTCCTTGAGGGCGCGGCGTTATCCGTTCATACGCGCGATTGTGCTGCTGATCCTCCCATGGCCGCCCCGCGGTGCGCCCGCGGGCTTCCCGCGGCGGGGCGGGCGGGCGGCGGGCCGTAGGATGCGGGCGGTAGCCGTAGCCGGTGATCGAAGCGGGAGTAGAAGCACAGGTGAGCAGCGACAACGCAGCCCAGGACGCGGGGCGGGACACGGCCGGGAGCCAGGAGCCGGTGTGGGACGTCGTGGTGGTGGGAGCGGGGCCCGCAGGGGCCTCCGCCGCCCACGCCGCGGCTTCCGCGGGCCGCCGGGTGCTGCTGCTGGAGAAGGCCGAACTGCCCCGCTACAAGACATGCGGCGGGGGCATCATCGGCCCGTCGCGCGACGCGCTGCCGCCGGGCTTCGAACTGCCGCTGCGTGACCGTGTGCACGCCGTCACCTTCTCCCTCAACGGGAAGCTCTCGCGCACCCGCCGTTCCAAGCGGATGCTCTTCGGACTCATCAACCGGCCCGAGTTCGACGCCGGCCTGGTCGAGGCCGCGAAGAAGGCGGGCGCCGAGGTGCGGACGGGCGTGACCGTCTCCCGTGTCGAGCAGCACGGCCCGGCCGTGCCCGACCGGCGCACCGTCGCCGTCGTGCTCGGCGACGGCGGGACCGTCCTGGCGCGCGCGGTCGTCGGCGCCGACGGGAGCGCGGGGCGCATAGGAGCCCACGTCGGCGTCAAGCTCGAGCAGGTCGACCTCGGCCTGGAGGCGGAGATCCCCGTCCCCCCGACGGTCGCGGAGGACTGGGCCGGCCGGGTGCTCATCGACTGGGGCCCGATTCCCGGCAGTTACGGCTGGGTCTTCCCCAAGGGCGACACCCTGACGGTGGGCGTGATCTCGGAGCGGGGCGACGGCACGGGCACCAAGCGCTATCTGGAGGACTTCATCGCCCGCCTCGGCCTGGCCGGATTCGAGCCGAGCATCTCCTCCGGACACCTGACCCGCTGCCGCTCGGACGACTCGCCGCTCTCCCGCGGCCGGGTCATCGTGTGCGGTGACGCGGCCGGGCTGCTGGAGCCGTGGACCCGCGAGGGCATCTCCTTCGCCCTGCGCTCCGGCCGCCTGGCGGGCGAGTGGGCCGCCCGCATCGGCGAGGCGCAGGACGCGGTCGACGCGCGGCGCCAGGCCCTCAACTACGCCTTCGCCATCAAGGCGGGCCTGGGCGTGGAGATGGGTGTCGGGCGCCGCATGCTCGCCCTCTACAAGCGCCGCCCGGGCGTCGTCCACGCCGCCATCACGGGCTTCCCCCCGGCCTGGCGCGCCTTCGCGAAGATCACCCGGGGCACGACCACGCTCGCCGAGATCGTCCGGACACACCCCGTCGCGCGCCGAGTCCTGTCCTCGGCGGACCGCACCGGAGGGGCGTGACCGTCCGCCCCTGAGCCTCGGGGGAGTGCGCGAGGACGGGCCTTCGACGCGGCCCGCGCCCAGCGCTCCCCTCGGCTCCCTGTCGTCAGCTCCCTGTCGTTATCCGGAAGACGGGGTGCCGCGGCGCGATCCGCCGCAGCTCCTCGTCGGGCGACTGCGCGGTCACTCCGTCGAAGAACCGCCCGACTTCCCACCCCCAGCGGATCAGATAGGCTCGCAGCAGCGGCACCTTCTCCTCGTCGGGCACCTCCACCGCGGTGAAGGAGCGGTCGATCCGCCCGACACGGAGCCGGCCACCGCCCGCGGCCCGCAGATTGCGCACCCACTGCCCGTCACCGCGCGCCGACACCAGGAACCGGCCACCGTCCACGTCGAGCGGGTTGACCGGAACCGCGCGCCACTCACCGCTGCTGCGCCCCCGTACCGACAGCTCCGCCGTTCCCGCGATGCTCAGGCCCCGCCGGGCCAGCCAGCCGACCGTGCCGTGGACGAGCCGTGCCTCCAGCTTGCCCGGCTTGATGTAGTGCGCCATGGAAACCCCCGAACGATGTGAAGCCTTGCGGCGTGCGAACCCGTACGGCATCCGGGCCGTACGCCCGAATCGAGAGCGGTGCTCTCGCTTGAGATCAGTGTGCGCGCTTCCTCACGTCAGCGCAAGAGCACTGCTCTCATTTCTGGCCGTTGCTTCCATCGGCTGGCACACTGGCCCCATGAACGCGATCCGGGGCGCCAGGGAACGGGCCCGCAGCGAAATCACCGCCGCCATCAAGGACGAAGCGCGCCTCCAACTCGCCCGCGACGGCGCAGCCAAGCTGTCGCTGCGCGCCGTCGCCCGCGAGCTCGGCATGGTCTCCTCCGCGCTCTACCGCTACTTCCCGAGCCGCGACGACCTGCTCACCGCCCTCATCGTCGACGCCTACGACGCGGTCGGCACCGCCGCCGAGGCCGCGCTCGCCGCCACCGACAGCGAGGACCCCACCGCCCGGTGGACCGCCGTCTGCCGCGCCGTCCGCACCTGGGCGCTCGCCCACCCCCACGAATACGCGCTGATCTACGGCTCGCCCGTGCCCGGCTACACCGCGCCCCTGACCACCGTCGAGCCCGCGGGACGGGTCGCCCTCACCCTCCTGTCCATCGCCCGCGAGGCACACGCCGACGGCAGGCTCGCCGTCCCGCCCGTCGACCCCCTGCCCCGCACCGTGCACACCGACGTCGAACGGCTCGCGGCGGAGTTCGCCCCCGGGCTGCCCGCGCCGGCCACGGCCGCGCTCGTGGCCGCCTGGGCGCAGCTCTTCGGGCTGATCGGCTTCGAGCTCTTCGGCCAGTTCAACCAGGTCGTCGAGGCCCGTGACGCGTTCTTCGTCCATGCCGTCCGCGGCCTGGCACACCAAGTGGGGCTGCCCACTCCCCAGGAAGCAGACGCGACCACCACGCACGGCTGACGCATCGAGCCCCACCGCCGACCAGCGTGGCCGCATGGGCGAGGAGAAGCGGGCGCCGTGGGCGCGGGAGCGCGGCGCCGGTCCGCCGTGGGAGCGTTGGACCGCCCGCTCGGCGCACCGCCTGCCCTGACCCTCTGCTCTCGCCGTGCTCCAGCAGATCGGCACGCACTGCGCGGCGCTGGACCAGCCCGGCAAAGTGCCGCCCGACCTCCTCGCCCGGCTGCTGCTCGCCGCGGGGCCCGCCTTCCTGCTGTTCCGCCACCGCGACCCGCGCGTCGCCGTCTTCGGCACGGTGGTCGTCACCCTGCGAACGCGCGATCCGCGTACTGCTCGCCGACGACCAACTGCTCGTACGCGCCCGGTTTCCGCGCCCTGCTGGACGTTCAGCCCGACATCATCGTCGTGGGCGAGGCGCCGGACGGGGAGCAGGCCCTGTCCCTGGTGCGTGAACTGCGGCCCGACATCGTCCTCATGGACATCCGGATGCCCGTGCTCGACGGACTGGCCGCCACCCGCCGGATCACCGAGGACCCGGACCTGGCGGACGTGAAGGTCGTCATGCTGACCACCTTCGAGCTGGACGAGTACGTCTTCGAGGCGATCCGCTCCGGCGCCTCCGGCCTCCTCGTGAAGGACACCGAACCGGACGAACTGCTGCGCGCCGTACGGGCCGTGCTGCGCGGTGACGCGCTGCTCTCGCCAGGGATGACCCGCCGTCTCATCGCCGAGTTCGCCATCCGCTCCAAGGAGCCCGCGGCCGCCGCGGGGCTGTCGGAGCTGACGGACCGCGAGCACGAGGTGATGACGCTCGTCGGCATCGGTCTGTCCAACGACGAGATCGCCCGCCGCCTCGTCGTCAGCCCCCTCACCGCCAAGACACACGTCAGCCGCACCATGGTCAGGCTCGGGGCGCGGGACCGGGCCCAACTCGTAGTGCTCGCCTACGAGACCGGGCTGGTCCGCCCAGGGTGGCTGGGCTGAACGCACAGCCCGGCGACAGGCGCAGCGAGGACGCAGCGGGAACGTGGCGGGAAACGTGGCGGAAAATTGCCGGTCACGAGCGCCCGCGACCGGGCCCGTGCCGAAACGTGCCGCGTGCCGGACCGCGTCGTGGTCCGGCACGCGGCCCCGTCGCCCCGGCGATCAGCCCACCGCCGCCAACGGATCGTCCAGCACCGGCTGCCAGGCCGCTTCCGCCGCGCCGATGAGGCTGTTGTGGTCGAGACCGCAGGGCAGGATCGGCACGCTCCCGCTCCGTCCCCACAGGCTGCGGTCGGCGACGACGGCGCGCAGCCGCTCCGGATCCGCGGCCAGCAGCTCGCGGTGGAGCCCGCCGAGGATGACGCGGTCGGGATTGAGGATGTTCACCAGCCCGGCGAGCCCGAGCCCGAGCCGGTCGATCAGGAGCTCGGCTGCGGCCCGTACGGACGGATCGGCGTACTCCGTGCGGAGCAGGTCGCGCGACTGCTGGAGCAGGGAGACCTCGGGGCCCGGCTCGCGGCCGGCCGCCGTCAGGAACGCGAGCGGGTCGGCCTCGACGTCGAGGCAGCCGCGGCTGCCGCAGTGGCACGGCAGGCCCGCGGGGTTGACGGTGAGGTGGCCGACCTCCAGCGCGAGGCCCGAACTGCCGCTGTGCAGCTTGCCGTCCAGGACGAGCGCGCCACCGACACCGCGGTGGCCGGTGGCCACGCACAGCAGGTGCTCGGCGCCGCGGCCCGCTCCGTGGCGGTGTTCGGCGAGAGCGGCCAGGTTGACGTCGTTGCCGGTGATGCCGACGGCGGTGGCGGAAGCCGCGCCGGGCACACCCGCCTTGGCGAGCGCCTCGGTGAACAGCGCGCGGACCGGGGCACCCGCGGGCCAGGCCAGGTGCAGCGGGTTGAGCGCCGTGCCTTCCGGTTCCGCGACCGCCGACGGAACGGCGAGCCCCGCGCCGAGGCAGCGACGGCCCGTCTCCCGGAGCAGACCCGCGCCGGCCTCGACGACGGCGCCGATGATGTGCGACGGGTCCGCGGGCACGGTCATGCAGCCGGGCGCGGTGGCGATCATCCGGCCGCCGAGTCCGACGAGGGCGGCCCGGAAGCCGTCGGCGTGGATCTGCGCGGCGAGCACCACGGGTCCGTCGGGCGCGATGGAGAGCCGGTGCGAGGGGCGGCCCTGGGAGCCCGCGGCCGCTCCGGGACGCGCGTCGACCTGGATCAGACCGAGGGCCTCCAGCTCGGCGGCGACGGCCCCGGCGGTCGCGCGGGTCACACCGAGTTCGGCGGTGAGCACGGCGCGTGTCGGGGCGCGGCCGGTGTGTACGAGCGCCAAGGCCGGTCCGAGGGCGCTGCGGCCTCGTTCCAAACGTGTTGTCCGAGTCTGGGTCACCCCTCTATTCTGACTTTGTGCCGACGCTGAACAAAATACGGACGGTCATTCGTGGCCGACATGACCCGAATCCGGCCGATCCCGCCCTCCGTAGCCTTCGTACCGCCCTGACCCTGTTCTTCGCCCTCGACGGCCTGCTCTTTGCGGGCTGGGTGGTCCGCATCCCCGCGATCAAGGAGCAGACCGGTGCCTCCGCGGGCGCACTCGGACTCGCCCTGCTCGGCGTGTCCGCCGGTGCCGTCGCCACCATGGCCGTGACCGGCCGGCTGTGCCACCGGTTCGGCAGCCACCCGGTGACGGTCGCCGCGGGTCTCCTGATGTCCCTGGGGATCGCCCTCCCGCCGCTCACCCACTCCGCACTCTCCCTCGGGCTGGTGCTCCTCGTCTTCGGTGCCGCCTACGGCGGCATCAACGTCGCCATGAACAGCGCGGCCGTCGATCTCGTCGCGGCGCTCCGCAGGCCGGTGATGCCCAGCTTCCACGCCGCCTTCAGCCTCGGCGGGATGGTCGGCGCGGGCCTCGGCGGACTTGTCGCCGGGCACCTGTCCGCCACCCGGCACCTGCTCCTCCTGACCGCGATCGGACTCGTTGTCAGCGTGGCGGCGGGGCGTACGCTCCTCGCCCACCCGGCGCCACGCGTTGAACGGCCCGCACAAGCCGCGGCCGCGGGCACCGGAAGCGGACGGGGGCGCCGACTGGTCGTCGTCTTCGGCCTGATCGCGCTGTGCGATGCCTACGGGGAGGGCGCGCTCGCCGACTGGGGCGCCCTCCATCTCCAGCAGGACCTCGACGCCCATGCCGGCGTCGCGGCCGTCGGCTACTCCGTCTTCGCGCTCACCATGACGCTCGGGCGCCTCATGGGCACCGTGCTCCTCGAACGCCTCGGCCAGTCCAGGGTGTTGATCGCGGGCGGGGCGGCCGCCGCTGTGGGCATGCTCCTCGGTTCGCTGGCCCCCACGGTGTGGGCCGCGCTCCTGGGATTCGCGATCACCGGGATCGGCCTCGCCAACATCTTCCCGGTAGCGGTCGGCCGGGCCGGGGAACTGGCCGGTCCCAACGGCGTCGCCACGGCCTCCACCTTCGGCTACGGAGGCATGCTGCTCGGTCCTCCGGCGATCGGCTTCCTCGCGGAGACCTGGTCCCTGCCCATTGCGCTGACCACCGTCGCGGCCCTGGCGGGCATGGCGGCGCTGATCGCGTTCGCCACCCGGAACCTGGTGCGGTCCGCGTCCCGGTGACGGCGGGCGTTGTCAGTGGTGGCTGACACAATCCGAAGTGCGGGGGCGTCCGGGTGGAAGCGCGGGCCGGACGGCCTCCGAGGGGTCTGCCGCAGAGGGCCGCAGAAGGCCACAGAGGGAAGGGGCGGAGAGCATGCGGGAGCGTGACGAGTGGTGCTGCGCAGGGCTGCGCTGGGCCCCGTCCGGGCCGTCGCTGGCCTGGCGGCACCCGGTCCACGGCGAGCGCTCCTCCCCCTTGCCGCCAGGCCGGCGGCTCGCGTTCACGACCGGCGACGCGCGGCGCTGCGTGGGCGTGCGCAGAGGCGGACGGCTCACCCTGTGCCCCACGGACGCGGAGGTGCCGGGTACGGCGGTCTCGGCGCAGTGCCCGGACTGCGCGCGGCTCGACCGGTCGCACTCGGTGGCCGCCGACACCGCCCTCGACGACCCGCGGCCCTACGACGTCTACCTCGCCTGGTTCGGACCCGGCCTGGTCAAGGTCGGCATCACGGCAGCCGAGCGCGAAGGCGCCCGGCTGCTCGAACAGGCCGCCCTCTCCTACGCGCTGCTCGGGCGCGGCCCGCTGATGGCGGCCCGCCGGGCCGAGGCCGTGCTCGGCACCGCACTCGCGGTCCCGGACCGCTTCCCGTACGCCGCGAAGCGCGCCGCACGCCATCCCGCGCCGTCACCGGAGCAGCGCGCCGCGGAGCTGGCCGCGCTGCACGCGCGTGCGCGCGAGCTCGGCACGCTCCCGGAGTCGCTCGCCATACGGGACTTCGCACCCGTGCACCACGACGAGGCCTTCCACCTCGACCGGCTCCGGCCGGGCCACGCCCTGGTCGAACTGTCCGCCGGGCGTGTCATATCGGGCACGGTCGTCGCGGTCGCCGGTCCCGACGTGTACGTGGGGACCGCGGACGGCCGACTGCTGCTGGTGGACGCGCGGCAACTGGCGGGCTGGTCACTCCTGGCGGCCGTGCCGGACGCGGAGACGACGGTGACCGTACGCACCCCGGAACCGGCAGGGCCGGAGGCCCTGTTCTGAGCGGGGGCGTCCGATGCCCGGAGGTCAGAACCTGATCTCCTCACAGGCGCGGCCGCGCAGCTCGTAGTGGCCGCTGAGGTGTTCCCATCCCTCGGCGCAGATCACCGAACGATTGGGGAGGTCACGGCCGACGCGCATGGTGTACTTCTGGAGATAGCCCCAGCGGCCGGTCGGGCTGTTGGAATCCAGGCCCCCGCCGTAGATGTGGAAATGGCCGGTGAAGTCGCCTCCCCAAGTGGTCGACGCACTCACCGAGTCGACGTGGAGGCCACTGCCGTCAACCGCGACACAGGTGCGGCCGTTGCAGCCGGCCGCCCCGGCGAACGCGGACGGCGCGCCCGCCACGAGCGCCGCCACGGTCGCGGCGGCCACTCCCACACCTGTGAGCCAACGAGCCTTCACACCGGCGTAGTTCACGACAGCGACTCCTTCCTCGGATCCCTCAAGCGTTGCCGGGCGATCATGCCAGCCCGTCCGGCTCCATGGCTGTCCGGGAGCGGGTCTCCACCCCTACGTGTGAACCGTCGACGGCACGCGCCGAGCGGCGGGTGCGCTGGCCCGGAGCGCGACTCGTCGGCGATCCCAGGTCAGATCCACAAAACGATTTGAGCGGCTCGCCCTTACAGATATAGATTTGCGCAGCTTTTCTTATCCAGGTGGGGAAAATTATGTTCAGGGTTACTTCGGGTGCGGTGTCCGCCGTGCTCGCCATCGGTGTGCTCACCGGCTGCTCGTCCGCCGGCGACAAAAGCGGCGGTGCGCCGAGGGAGGCCGAGGCCTCGGCCAAGGCGGTGAAGGAGAGCGCCAAGCCGACTGAGGCCACGACAGGGAAGACCGCCACATCCGGTAGCGGATTGAAGGACGGCAGGATCGGCGATGCCGGGACCGCCTGTGTGCTTCCCGTGTCGTTCGAGGCGCCGAAGGAGTGGAAACTCACCGGGTTCACGGACGAAGACAGCGAGTTCCTCCGTAAGTTGTCCGGCCACCGGTCGGTCAAGGGGGCCTGCGAACTCTCCGCACGGCCCACTGGCGTGATCGGCTTCATGCGGGTGTTCACCACGGACCGTCCCGACAAGTCGCCCCGCCAGGTGCTGGAGGACTTCGTCGCCGAGGAGAAGCGCGTCAGCGAGCCCGAGTACAGCGAGATCAAGGTCGGTGACCTGCCCGCCGTGGAGGTCGTGTACACACAGCGGAGTGTTCTCCTGGACGAGCCGCAGCAGCGGCGGGGGCTCGCGGTGAAGAGCGCGAAGGGCCTGACCGTCCTGCACCTCGAAGGCGCGGAGAGCGATGACTCCAAGGTGATGACTCCGGCCTACGAGCTGGCCAAGAAGACGATGCGGTCCGCCGTCTGAAACGGCGCGGTGTGCTGCTGCCAGGGGGCGTTTTTCCCCGGCACGGCAGCACTCTGCGATCCGGTGCGTGTACGCGTGTACGTGAGTCGACGGGCACCGCGGCCCCTGGCATGTTCGCGCGGCGCAGGCCGAGCACTCGCCGATGACCGTCCTGGGGCGCAGGTTCGCCGCCGGGGAGATCGACGAGGACGAGTACCGGCGTCAGCAGTCCGTCCTGGAGGAGCACTTCGGCACCGGTGGAAAACACGGCACGCCGTGACATCACCGGACGCCGGGGAAGTGGCGGGCGGCGCGCCCGGACGTGCTGCGCGCCGTCGCGGCGAAGTGCGAGCCGTACCCGCGGGGTGGGTGCCCCCGTCCGGTCAGCCGGGAACGGCGGAGCGGACGGGGGAGCGGTCGCGCAGGGGCAACGCCCCCACGGTCACGAGCGACTCGTCGAAGGCGGGTTCCCGGAGCGCGGGCTCCTGGAGCGCGGGCAGTTCGAGTACGGGCTTCTCGAAGGCGACCACGGCCCGGTCCGTCTGCACCGGCGGGGCCGCGGGCGCATTCGGGACCGGCAGGGTGAACCAGACGACCTTGCCGCCGTCGTGACGTTCCTGCACGCCCCAGCTCGCACTCACCGCGGCGATCAGGGCGAGCCCGCGGCCGTGGGTGCTGGCGGGGTCCGCGCTGCCGAGCCGGGGCAGCCGCGGGTCGTGGTCCCGTACCGAGACCGTGAGCTGGTCCAGTACGAGGTCGATCTCGACCGTGCAGCGCTTGTCCGGTTCCGCGTGCCGGTGGACATTGGTGAGCAGTTCGGTCACACCGAGCGCGGCAGGGTCGATGAGCTGGTCGAGATGCCAGTAGCGCAACTGCGCAGATACGATTCTGCGGACCTGTCCGATCCGCGGCGGGAGAGCCTGGAGCTCTACGGTGCAGTGCTTGTTCGGTCGGCTGATCACGGCTGCGACTCCCTGAAGAAGTAGGGCTAGCCTGATGCAGATAGGCGTGGTGACACACGCGCCGGGGCCCGGACCGGTCAGGACGGCCACCGGCCCGATCGACGAACGCGGATCCATAGCGTAACCGGTTATGGACCCTCAGTGATGCTGATACGAATCAAGGGTCGGCTCTGGCGGCCGCACGCGCAACTTCTGCGCCGTCAGCCCCCCGTGCCTACCCCGTGCCTTCGCCTCGCGCCGAGCGGACCGCCTCCAGGAAGCGCTGCACCGCGGACGGGCCCGACTTCTCGGCCTCGCCCTCCTGGCCGCCCAGCGTCAGCACGTACCGCGTCCCGTTGAGCCGGGCCCGCGCCCGGTCGCGGGCGGCGAACCACGGGCGGCCCGCCTGGACCGAGTCCACGGGCGCGCTGTCGATCTCCCTGCCGTAGCTCGTCAGCAACTCGAGCCTGCCGTCCTTGATCTTCACCTGGCCGGCCCGGGTGAGGGAACGCAGAGAACGTTCGATCCGCACCCCGGTCGCGTTGAACTCCGGCTCCGCCACGGCAACCGCCTCCCCGGCTGAATCGTGTGCCTGGTGCGCAGTCTGCCTGTGAGGCGGCTCACGCACCAGTGCCCATTTATGATCGAAACGTCCGAGTTTCCGCATGGGCCCGGATGAACGCGTGAGGAGCGCCGTGAACAGCACCGTGCAACCGGGGGCGACGAACGCGGCGGGTCCCGCTTCCGGCGGCTCCGCCACCCCCACCCTCGACGTGGACCGCAGCGACCCCGTCCACCGCGCCTGGCTCAACGAGGCCGTCCGCAAGGTCCAGGCCGACGCGAACCGCTCGGCCGACACCCACCTGCTCCGCTTCCCACTGCCCCCCGAATGGGGCATCGACCTCTACCTCAAGGACGAGTCCACCCACCCCACCGGCAGCCTCAAGCACCGCCTCGCCCGCTCCCTCTTCCTCTACGGGCTGTGCAACGGCTGGATCCGCCCCGAGGCCCCCGTCATCGAGGCGTCGAGCGGCTCCACCGCCGTGTCGGAGGCGTACTTCGCCGCGCTCGTCGGCGTGCCGTTCATCGCCGTCATGCCGCGCACCACCAGCCGGGAGAAGTGCCGGCTGATCGAGTTCCACGGCGCGCAGTGCCACTTCGTCGACGACCCACGGCAGATGTACGCGGAAGCGGCCGCCCTCGCCGAACGGACCGGCGGCCACTACATGGACCAGTTCACCTACGCCGAACGGGCCACCGACTGGCGCGGCAACAACAACATCGCCGAGTCGATCTACAGCCAGCTCCGGCTCGAACGCCACCCCGTCCCCGCCTGGATCGTCGCCACCGCGGGCACCGGCGGCACCTCCGCGACCATCGCCCGCTACGTGCGCTATATGCAGCACGACACCCACATCTGCGTCGCCGACCCCGAGAACTCCTGCTTCTTCGACGGCTGGAAGGACCACGACCCCCACGCGAGCAGCGACCGCGGCTCCCGCATCGAGGGCATCGGCAGGCCGCGCATGGAACCCAGCTTCGTGGTCGGCGCCATCGACCGGATGATGAAGGTCCCCGACGCGGCGAGCGTCGCGGCCGTACGGGCCCTGGACCGCGTCATCGGCCGCAAGGCGGGCGGCTCCACCGGCACGGGTCTGTGGAGCGCGCTCAAGATCGTCGCGGAGATGGCCGACCAGGGGCGGCAGGGCAGCGTCGTCACCCTCATCTGCGACCCCGGCGACCGCTATCTCGACAAGTACTACTCCGACGCGTGGCTGGCCGAACAGGGCCTGGACATCGCGCCGTACGCGCGGGCGATCGACGCCTTCCTGGCCACCGGCCGCTGGCCGGACTGAGCCGTGGCCGAGCGGCGGCCGAGCGGCGAAGAAGCCCGGCACGTCCCTTCAGCCCCGGCCACCCCGCATCGACGCCAGCCGCCGGTCCAGCGCGCGCACCGCCTCACGGAACGCGTGCCGCAGCCCCGGCCGCCCCAGCGCGAGCACCAGCCGCGTCGGCAGGGAACCGTCGACCGCCACCGTCCAGCGGACCACCGTTCCCGTACCGGCGGGAAGCAGCCGCCACTCCTCCAGCAGCGCCCGCACACCCGGCGCGTTCGTCACGTCGACCCGGTACGCGTAACGGCTCGACGGCTCCTCCGCCAGGATCGTCTCCAGGAAGCGCGTGCCGCCCCGCAACCGGACCTCCCGGCCCCTGTGCCCGTCGCTCTCCAGCGACCGGGCCGCCTTCACCGCACGGAACCACCGCGGCAGGCCCGGCACATCCTCGGCCAGCGCCGCGTACACCTCGGCGGGCGACGCCGACGCGTGCACCGCGAACACCAGCCGCAGCGGCGCCGCTTCCACGAAATCGAGCCCCACAGGGCGGAGTCTGCGCACCATCGAAGAGCACCCCATCGGATCGACCGGCCTGCCGCGCCGCACACCCTAGCCCCTGCCGTGCCGGATGTCTGCGCCGCCGGCAGCCCGGGGGCTCATGCCTCCGCCGCGCCCGCCGAACCCTCCGCCACCACCAGCTCCGGCAGCAGCTCGGAGATCTCCCGGCGCGCTTCGGCCGGCAGCCCCGTGTCCGTGACCAGCGCGTCGACCTCGTCCAGCGAAGCGAAGGAACTCAGGCCCACCGTCCCCCACTTGGTGTGATCCGCCACGACCACCACACGCCGCGCCGAGCGCACGAAGTGACGGTTCGTCTCCGCCTCCGCGAGATTGGGCGTCGACAGCCCCGCCTCCACGGATATCCCGTGCACCCCGATGAACAGCACATCGAAGTGCAGCGCGCGGATCGCCGCGTCCGCCACCGGCCCCACCAGCGTGTCCGACGCCGTCCGCACCCCGCCCGTCAGCACCACCGTCGCCGCGCCCGGACGTGGCGACGGACCCGCGGCCGTCATCGTGCGCTGCGCGCTGTGGAACACATCGGCCGCCCGCACCGAGTTCGTCACCACCGTCAGATCCGGGACATCCACCAGCCGCTGGGCCAAGGCGTACACCGTCGTCCCCCCGGCCAGCGCGATCGCGCTGCCGTGCGCGGCCATCTTCGCCGCGGCCCGCGCGATGTCCTCCTTGGCGATCAGCTCCAGCTCCGACTTCGCCTCGAACCCCGGCTCGTGCGCCGTCGCCTCCGCGACCGGCACCGCACCGCCGTGCACCTTCTCCACGGCACCCAGCCGTGCCAGCGCGTCCAGATCACGGCGGACCGTCATGTCCGAGACATTGAGCTTCCGCGTCAGTTCGTTGACCCGCACACCACCGCGCCGCCGCACCTCGTCGAGGATCAGGGCACGCCGCTGCTCCGCCAGGAGATTGTGATTGTCGCTCACCGGCCGGTCCTCCGCTCAGCCACCGCCGACTCCGTGCGTTCATCCTCCCACGCACCTGTGACATCGCCCGTGCCGTTCTCCGGCCAACGACACCGCGCCCCCTTCACGGCAGCGCGGGCAGGTCTTCCGGGTAGAGCAGAGTCAGCTCGTCCGTGCTCGGATCGGCCAGCTGCGCCACCCGGCCCGCGTGCCGCTCGACCATCGCCTCGAACGTCTGCCGCGCGGTACGGCCGTTGCCGAACGCGGGCCCCTTCGGGATCTCCGTGAAGTACGCGAGCAGGGCCTCGGACGCCCCCGCCCCGAGCCGGTACTCGTGCTCCTCCGCCTGCTGCTCCACGATGCGCAGCAGCTCCTCCGGCGCGTAGTCGCCGAAGGTGATGGTCCGTGAGAACCGCGAGGCCACACCGGGGTTCACGGTGAGGAACCGCTGCATCTCCGCGGTGTACCCGGCGACGATCACCACCACCGCGTCCCGGTGGTCCTCCATGAGCTTCACCAGGGTGTCGATCGCCTCGCGCCCGAAGTCGCGCCCGGAGTCCTCCGGGCACAGCGCGTACGCCTCGTCGATGAACAGCACACCGCCGCGCGCCCGGTCGAACGCCTCCTGCGTACGGATGGCCGTGGACCCGATGTGCTCACCCACCAGATCCACCCGGGACACCTCCACCAGATGGCCGCTCTCCAGCACCCCGAGGGAGGCGAGGATCTCGCCGTAGAGCCGGGCCACCGTGGTCTTGCCCGTGCCGGGGGAGCCGGTGAACACCAGATGGCGCCGTACGGAGGCCGCCTTCAGCCCCGCCTCCTGCCGGCGGCGCCCCACCTCGATCATGTCGGTGAGCGCCCGCACCTCGCGCTTGACGCTCTCCAGGCCCACCAGGGCGTCGAGTTCACCCAGCACCGTCGCTGCGGGACGGCCGTCCTCCGCGCGGGCCGACGGCGCGCCCTCGGGCACCCGCTGGACGGGCACCGCCACCGGCGGCACCGACAGCAGCGGAGCCGCCCGCTCCACGACCGGGACGGCTGTCCGCGCGGAACCCGCCCGGGACGCCCCGAAGGCGTAGCCTGAGCTCTCGTCGCTCGTGCAGTCCTCGCTGACCGTGCCCTCCTCGGCGAACTCGTAACCGCCGCGCGCGCACCGCTCCGTACGGCAGCGCGCCAGCGTCGTACGGCAGCCGTCGATGACGTGGAAGCCGTAGCCGCTGCTCCCCGTCACCCGGCAGTCGTGGAACGAACCACGGCCCCCGGCCGACACGTAGAAGCCCGCCTCCACCGGTGAACTCACCGTGCACCGCTCGACGACCGGATCGGCACCCTTGGTGACGATGACGCCCGTGGCCGTCGCGTCGATGGTGCACCCCGCGAGTGAACCCCCGCTCCCGTGGTCGCGGAACCAGGCGCCGGTCGCCGCCGCCCGGATCCGGCAGTCCTCCAACTGCGCGGTCGCCCCGTCGCTCACCGACACCGCCGTGTTGCGCACCTGCGCGAGGTCGCTGTCCACCACGTCCACCCGCGAACCGCGGTCCAGCACGAACAGGGCGTCCGGCACGTCCCGCACCCGGCAGGAACCGAGCGCCGCCGTCGCCCCGTCACTCACCCACACCGCCGGGTAGTCGCCCGTACTGTCGTGGATCTCGCACCGGTCCGCGTCCACCCGCGTCCCCGGATCCCATACGGACAGGCCGTTGCGCCCGAACCGGCGCACCGCCGTCCGCGTCATCGACAGCACCGACCGCGAGCGCAGGTCGACCCCGTTCTCCGGCACGTCGTGGATGTCGCAGTCGACCAGGGTGAGCACGGCCTCGGTGTCCAGCGTCACCCCGTCACCGGACGTCCGGTGCACCTGGCAGTCCGTCAGGTAACCGGCCGCCCGCGACGCCACCTGCACGCCCGCGCCCCGGATCTCGTACACCTCGCAGCCGACCGCCTCCAGCGCGCTGCCGTCACCCGTCAACGACAGCCCCGCGCCCGACGCGTGGTGCACCCGGCAGCGGTCCAGCCGCGGCCGCGCACCGCCGCTCACCACGACCCCCGACCGGCCCGCCGCCACGACCTCGCACTCCTCGAAGACGCCCGTCGAACCGTCCAGCACACTGATGCCGACCCCGCCCGGATTGTCGACCGCGCAGCGGCGCACCGTCGGCCGTGAGCCGCCGCGCACCTCGATGCCCACCGCCGAGCGGGTCACGATCCGCAGATCCGCCAGCTCCGGAGCACCGTCCTCGACCAGCAGCGCGGGCGCCGCCGCGTCCTGCCCCTCGATGTGCAGGTCCAGCAGGGACGCCGAGGCCCGTACGGTCAGGGCCACACCCTCGGCCGGCGCGATCCGCACCGCACCGTGCGGGCCCTCACCGCCGCGCAGGGTGATCGCACGGGTGACGACCAGGTTCTCCCGGTACGTGCCCGGCGCGACGGACAGCACGTCGCCGTCGGTCGCGGCCTCCAGAGCCGATGCGAGGGAGTCGTATTCGCCGGTACGCCGCCGCCATCGCGACGTACCGGTGTGCGTCACCTGGACCGAGCCCTGTGCCATGGTGCTGCTGCGCCCCCACCTCGTGTGCTGCGTTCACCCGGGACGGATGCGTACCGGCCGGACCACCGTAGCGCGCGCGGGCCACGGGAGTTGACCGGTCAGCTGCCCGCATCCGCCCGGCCCCAGGTGTGCCCGGCCTGTTCCCACGCGCGGTCCCACTGGGCGTACCGCCGCTGCATGAGCCGCCATACGACCAGCCTGCGCGCGCCCTCCAGCAGGCCCGCCACCACCGCCGCCGCGGCCGCCCCGGCGAGAACGGCGTGGACCGCGGCCGTCTCGTCGTCCATGGGGCGGCCCGAGATCCGCCCGCGGTCGTCGGTCCACAGCGGGAACTGACGGCCCTCGGGGGTGTTCTGCCGGACGGCGACCACTCCGGAGTACTGCGCCCGGCCGTCCGGGGCCGCCCAGCGGGCGATCACCCGGTGGTGGCCCTCGCGGCCCGCCGCCGTCTCGCGGTCGGTCTCGGTGACACTGACCGGCAGGTTCCGCACGGCCGTCGCGGTCACCAGGTGCCGGTGCAGCTGCTGTTCACGGACCGTGTGCCGCAGCGCCTCGTGGGCGAGCGAGCCCGTCACCCAGCCGACGGCCGAACCGGTCAACAGCATCAGCACCACCGCCACCGCACCGACCCATGCTTCGAGGACGTCGGTCCGGCGGCGCAGTGGATTGCTCCGCCATCGTCGGGCGAAGATCGTCACGCGCACAGCGCTCACCCCCTTCCGCGTCCGTAAATACCTCACACAGGGCATCGCATGCGGAGGAAGACGACGGAGAGAGGAAAATCACCCCCTCCGGATGCCGTTCCTGGCGGCGCGTTGACGGGTGGCGGGCGGTACGGCGGCACTTCGGGGCGGGCGACCGGCCGGAGTCGGGCCGGAGTTGAGGGGGACTCAGGCGGGGCGGCCGCTCAGCCGAGGATCTCCACGTCGTCACCGAGGCACACCACTCCGGTGTGCTCGGGGATGAGGTTCGTCCCGAATATCGCCTTCTTGTTTATGCGGTGGTGGCGGGCGAGCGTGCGCAGCGGCTCCTTGCCGCGCTCCGCCGTCCGCTGGTCGGTGGTGGTCACGACACAGCGGCTGCACAGCTTCACGGCCCTGAAGGTGACATCGCCGATGCGGACGCGCCGCCAGTCGTCCTCCGCCCAGGGCGCGGTGTTGCCGACGACCACATTGGGCCGGAAGCGGTTCATGGGCAGCGGGCCCTCGTCCGGGTGGTCGCCCTGGGAGATCAGGGAGTTGAGGTCGTCGAGCGAGGAGACGGAGGCGAGCAGCAGCGGATAGCCGTCGGCGAAGCTCACGGTCTCGCCGAGGTCCGCGTACTCGGGATCGATCTGGCGCCGCGTGGCCGGATCGTCCATGTGCAGCAGCCGGGCCGGGCTGCCCAGGTACGCGCTGAGCCACGCGTCGGCGACGGGCCCCGCGGGAACGCCCTCGATCTTGTCGTGGAACAGCTGCACCGTCGTCGTGCCCTGCGCCGCGAGGTCGGGCACGGTGACATCCACCGGCTCGCACCCCGGAGCGGAGAGCCGGACCCCGCCCCCCGGCAGCGGCCGCGCCGCGGCCAACGCCAGCCTGGGTTCCTGCCGTTGGGTGATCATCTGACCGCTGTCGTCGGCCAGCATCCACCGGCGGTCCCCGGTGAGCCCCCATGGCTCGACGACCGCCTCGTCGGCAGTGCAGCCCGTCAGTGACTTGACGGGATAGAAATTGATCTCGGTCAGTACCGGCGTCGACATGGACACATCTTGCCACCCGGGCCGGGCGGCTGACCGAGGCCCCCGGCCGGCCTCCGACCCGAACCGGAAGAACCGCTAGTAACCGCCCTGATTCGGGTGCTGCCGGTTGTACGGGTCCTCGTACGGCGCGGGAGCCGGACGGGGCGCCACGGGGCGCATCGCCTCGTAGCCCGCGGGGCTCGGGGAGGCCGCCGCGGGGCGCTGCTGGTACTGCTGCGGGCCCGGATAGCCGCGCGGCGCCGCCGTCTGCGGCGGGATGTAGGGCGCGGGCGCCTGCTGCAGCCCGGCGGGCTGCGGAGCGGGCGTCTGGTAGCCGTACTGCGGAGCCTGGGCGGCATAGCCGCTCTGCGGCGGCTGCGGCGCGGGCGCCGCGGCGGAGGGCCCGGACGGCAGCGCCGGCAGGGCGGGCAACTGGCTGCCGCCGTCGTACGGGGCCGACACCCGGATGGGAGCGATCTGCGGCGTGCCCCGCTCGGCGACGAGACTGTCGTAGATGGGGGTGTCCGGGAACGACGGCGAGGCGTAGTAGCCGCCGCCGTAGGTGCTGCGGGGGGAGGTCATAGCCCATAAGTTAAGCCCACGCCCCTGGCCGGGTCTATGCCAAGGTCCCCGCAACCCCCTTCCGGCCCCTTCCGGCCCCCAAAGACCCTAGGTCGGTACAGAAACGGCAGGTCAGGACACTTTTATCGGACCGGACGGCCCGACCTGCCGCGCCCGTGCACCGCTCAGGCGGTGCGCTCCTCGCCCCGGTCCCCGGCCCAGACGGTGTGGAACGACCCCTCGCGGTCCGTGCGCCGGTAGGTGTGGGCACCGAAGAAATCGCGCTGGCCCTGGGTCAGTGCGGCGGGCAGCCGCTCCGCGCGCAGCGCGTCGTAGTACGCGAGCGCCGCGGAGAAGCCCGGTGTGGGCACCCCGCGCCCGACGGCCGTCGCGACGACCGAGCGCCAGGCGTCCTGCGCGCGGCCGACCTCCTCGGCGAACCCCTTGTCGGCCAGCAGGGTCGGCAGCCCCGGGTCGGCGGCGAACGCGCTGCGGATCCGGTCCAGGAACGCGGCCCGGATGATGCAGCCGCCGCGCCAGATGGCGGCCACCGCGCCGAGGTCGATGTCCCAGCCGTACTCGGCGCTCGCCGCACTGATCATGTTCCAGCCCTGGGCGTACGAGACGACCTTGGACGCGTACAGCGCCTCCTCGACCCGCGCCGCGAACTCCTCGGCGTCGGCGGGGGAGAGGACCTCGCGCTGCGGACCGGGCAGGCTGCGCGCCGCCCGCCGCAGGTCACCATGGCCGGACACGGAACGGGCGAACACCGCCTCCGCGATGCCCGACACCGGGATGCCGAGATCCAGCGCCGTCTGCACGGTCCACCGGCCGGTGCCCTTCTGCTCCGCCTCGTCGGCCACCACGTCCACGAACGGCCGCCCGGTCGCGGCGTCGGTGTGCGCGAGCACCTCGGCGGTGATCTCGATGAGGTACGAGTCCAGACGGCCGGTGTTCCAGGTGCGGAACGTCTCCGCGATGCGGGCGGGCTCGTACCCGGCCACGTTCCGGAGCAGGTCGTACGCCTCCGCGATGAGCTGCATGTCGGCGTACTCGATGCCGTTGTGCACCATCTTGACGAAGTGTCCGGCGGCGTCGGGCCCGATGTGCGTGCAACAGGGGCTGCCGTCGGGCGCCTTGGCGGCGATGGACTCCAGGAGCGGCCCGAGCGCTTTGTAGGATTCGGTGGACCCGCCCGGCATGATGGCGGGCCCGTTGAGCGCGCCTTCCTCGCCGCCGGAGATGCCGGTGCCGACGAAGTGGATGCCCTTGGCGCGGAGCGCCTTCTCGCGGCGGCGGGTGTCGGTGAAGTGGGCGTTGCCGCCGTCGATGATCATGTCGCCCTCGTCGAGGAGGGGCGCGAACTCGTCGATGACGGCGTCGGTGGCGTCGCCGGCCTTGACCATGATGATGAGGCGGCGGGGCTTTTCGAGGGCGGCGACGAATTCCTCGGCGGTCTCGGCGGGGACGAAGTCGCCCTCGTGGCCGTGTTCGTCGACGAGGGCCTGGGTCTTGGCGTAGGTGCGGTTGTGGACGGCGACGGTGTGGCCGTGGCGGGCGAAGTTGCGGGCGAGGTTGCTGCCCATGACGGCGAGTCCGGTGACGCCGATCTGTGCTGTGGCCTGGGGGGTGGAAGTGCTGGGCATTGCGGTGGTCCACTCCTGTCACGTGCGTCGGAAGGTACGTGCGAAAGGCTGGTGCGAGGTGTCAACGCCGGAGGGCTCGAAGATCTTCCCCTCGGGCGGGCGGGCGTCGCCCGGGCATCGTCGCACGGGGGGCTCGAGGGCGGCTGGGTGCGCGCTGGAGATGACCTCGGGCCTGTCACTCTGTTCGCTCACGGAGCGCTCGGCGTCTGTGGTCCGATTGTGTGAATCGAACAACGTGCGGGGCTGGGTGTGCGGTCTGCACGTCGGGGCTTTGGTGTCGGGTGGGCCGCCCGAAGCGCGGTCTGGCGGTTGCGTGATCTTGGCGTTTACGGGCGGTCCGTGGCGGGTTCCGATGGGTCGGATGCTGACTTGTTGCTGACTTGGCTGACGGGTCATCAGGTGAGTGTGCGGCTCTTGGCAGGCATCGTTGAGTAGGCGGGGCGGTAATGGAGACCGGCGGGCGGCAGATGGGGCAGTTCTGTGAGGACCCCCCGTCGGGCAGATGTTGGCGGGGGGTCCTGCGTTCGGGGACCTGGTTCGCGGTGTTCGGCGCGATCTTGCTGTGCTCCGGCTCACCGTTCTCGACGCATCGGAAGGGGCGAGGCGGCGGCTGGGACGACGCGGTGCGCCGTCCGCGGGCGGTCGCGCCGCTCGGGTGACTTGTCCGATTCTTGACGTTCTGGTGGTGAGGCGCGGGGCACGGGAGGTGCTGACGACCAGATGCTCAGCAGTGGGGAGTTGCGGGGCGGCGGTCTGGCTGACCGAGGCGCTTGGGACCCGTTGCCGCGTTGCAGGCCGTTAGCCTGTCGGTATGTCAGAGCGTGTCATGCCCGGTTGCACGGACGGCCTGATCACCCTGGGCGCCGCGGATGCTTTGTGGGTTGATTTGACGGCCAGCAGTGCTGTGCCGACGGCTTCTGGGACATTCACCCGCTCTCTTACCTGTGCCCGGGTGGGGTACGTCCTGCTCGGCGGCCACGTGGTGGCGACGGTGAGGGCGAGCGGCGGTCAGTGGAGTGTTGCGGAGGCTGAGGTGCGCCGGGCGGCCGCGGAACTGAACGCGGTGAGGATGGACCGGCAGGACTTGGTCCGCATCGGTCCGTTTCATGGGGCGCCACGGCAGGAGTGCCACGAGGAAACACCGCTGCGCTGGCGCCAGCGCGTCATGCGGGAAGTGCAGGAACTGGGCGGTCCCGGGCGGGCAGCACAAGGTGAAGAGGGCTGGCCGTACCCTCTGGCGGGAATCGACTGGCGCCAGATACTCGTGGAACGCACCCGCGACGGAGCGCAGCGGACGTGGTGGCTGCCGCGTGCTGTAGTCAGGCTGCTGGATGCGGCCGAGCACGCCGAAACGCAGTGGGTGCAGGCCGCGCGGACCCGCCAGGTAAGCAGCACTGTCACCGATCCGCCCTCCCGCCCCCGGCAGGCCCGAGCCGCCGACGGGCGGCAGGCGGCGAGCCCCGAGGGCACCACTGCCTCACTGCGCCCGTACAACGCAGAGCTGGAAGGCCAGCTGTACTCGGTACTCAGCAGGAAACCCAGCACCTCCCGCAGAGTGGCCGGGTGGGCATGCGCCGTCTGCCGCACCGTGCCCGCCACCGTGCTCGACCACTGTCACGAACACGGCTACGTTCGCGCCCCCGTCTGCCAGTCCTGCAACACACAAGAACGCCCCGACCACCTCTACAGCAACGACATCCGCGTGGCGAACCGCTACACACGCCTCTTCCACACCGACACCGACAACTGGCTGCGTCACTGGCACCGCTGTCCCGGCTGCCGCGCACGCACCACCCTGCCCCTGCCGCACCTCGCCGCATGGACCGCCCACATAGCCTGCCGGTCACTGCGCCCGACCCACCCCGCCTCCCGCGGACGCGAACCCTGCGGAGTCCTGCGCGTGTCCTGGACAGGCAGCCAACAAGCGCCCCGCTCCTGCCTGCTCACGGTCGCCGTCGACTTCTGCCCCTCCGGCGAGCACCGTGTCCTGGCACAAGTCCCCTACCGCGAAGCCGCCGAGCGGTTTCGTGTCTGGCTGGCCGAGACGGCCCCTGCCGTGGCCGCCGCGGCCGGCCCCGACCGCCTGGACGGCCTCCCCACCCAGCCCCGGCCAGTCATCGCGGACACCAGCGGCGAGGGCCTGGCACTGTTCTGACCGGACACCGGGAGACCCGACACCCCAACGCCACCCTGCACGCAGGCCGTTGTCGTTCCCTCAGGGGGCCCAGGGCAGCCGCACGGCTTCGATCTCCGTATCACCGACCAGGGTGTCGATCAGGGCCGTGGGTCCGACGATCTTGGTTCCCCGCAGGTCGTAGTCGGTGTAGACGATCCACGAGCGGTCCTCGGGCCACAGGTTGGACGGGCTGAAGTCCGGCTCATCAATGTCGTACAGCGCCTGTGCGTCCCTCAGGCGCCCCGAGAGGACGTGCAGGTTGTCGAAGTCGAAGGTCCACATCATCAGCGGGTTGTCATAGGCGAAGCAGTGCGTTTCCGGACCGGCCGGGCTGTGCGCCAGCAGGATCTCGATCAGCCGGTTCCAGGTCTCCCCGTCCAAGCTGCCCTCTGTCGGCGGCCGGATGCCCACCGGCCAGCTCCGGTCCTCCGCGCGGCCGTCCGGGGCGCTGCGGTACGAGGGCCAGTAACCCTCCTTGACGATCGGGGCGCCCGTCGCCGCCAGCCGTGCCCTGGGCGTTCCGCGCGTCCCAGGCCACCGCCCGTGACCGTTCCCACCTCAAGGTCGATGCCTGCAAAGACAGCGGGCTGGATGCTGCCGTCCGCCAGTCCGGCCTGGTGCACCTGATGATGTGACACCGGGCCCGGCCCCTGTTCACGCTCGTACATCGCGTTCAGTACCCAGGCCGCGTCCGGCATGCCAGGCGGGGGGAACCCGGTGGTGCCCTCGTCCTCGCACAGCTTGACGAGCCAGTCGGTCTCGGCGGAGGGCGCGACCTGCCACAGGGTGGATATCTCGGACATGAGCCTCACGTTCTCACCTGGCTATCCGCTCCTGTGGAGCGCACCCCGGCTGGTCTGTGTCGCCGGCGACTTCACCCGCTACGACGCTCACGCCGTCCGCGAGCACCGGCGCAGCATCGACCTGGTCCCCCCCCGGGGGGGTGCCCCTATCTGTTTCGTCAACTGCGGCGGGGCTGGTTCGTAGGGGTTCGTGCTGGTTTTCGGGAACGTCCCGCGAAGCGGGATGTTCCCGGCGGATCGGGTGGGGTGCGGACAGTCCGATGGCCGGCGTGGCGGAGGAGGTGGGGGAGTGCGGTCAGGCGGCGAGGTCGAGGGTGCGGGGTTCGTCGAGGGTGCCGTTGCGGATCATCGCGTGGATGACGTTCACGCGTTGCCGGGCGAGGCGGAGGATGGCCTGGGTGTGGGTCTTGCCGCGTGCGCGCTGGCGGTCGTAGTAGATCCGGGAGGATGGGTCGGCTTTGCAGCCGATCGCGGCGAACGCGGCCTGGAACAGGGCGCGTTTGAGGAGCTGGTTGCCGCGGTGGGGAGCGTGCTCGCCGCGGATCGAGGTGCCCGAGGACTTCGTTGCGGGGGCGAGTCCGGCGTAGGAGGCGAGGTGCCCGGCGGTGGGGAAGCCGGTGCCGTCGCCGATCGCGACGATCACGGCGCCGGTGGTCCTGACGCCCATGCCGGGCAGGGACGTCAGGAGGTGGAAAAGGGGGAGGGCCTTCAGCAAGGCGGCGATCTCCTGCTCGGTGGCCTGTCGCTGGGTGTGGGCGGCGGCGAGCTGGGCGGCCAGGCCGGGCACGATCAGCGCGGACGCCTCAGCGCTGGGAACGGTCAGGGTCTGCTCGGCCAGTGCGTCGAAGGTCTCCCCGGCCAGCTGTTTCGCCTTGCGTGAGCCGTGTGCTTTGGGCAGGGCCTCGCAGCGGGGCCGGCCGAGTCTCTTCAGCTTCGCCGGGGAGCCGTGCCGGGCCAGGAGGGCTTGGACGTAGGGGTAGGCCAGGCGCGGGCCGGGCACGCGTTCCAGGGAGGGGTGGATCTGGGAGAGCAGGCCGCGCAGCCGGTTGGTGGTGCGGTTGACCTCGCCGGCCAGGTCGTTGTCATAGCCGGTGAGCATGGTCAGTTCGGCCAGGGCCTCGTCGTCGCGGTCGACCGCGTGCAGGGTGTGCGGCATGGTCCGGGCGGTCTCGGCGATCACGAACGCGTCGCGGGCGTCTGTCTTGGCCTCACCGGGATGCAGGTCGGCGGCCCGGCGCATCGACAGTCCGGGCAGGTAGGCCACCTGGCAGCCGGCGGCGCGGGCTGCCGTCAGGGGCAGCGCGCCGATGTCGGCGACCTGGTCCACGATCACCAGGACGGTGCCGAACTTCGCCACCAGCTTGGTGAACAGCTCCAGCAGTTTCGGCTCGGTGTTGGGCAGCCGCTTGTCGTGGACGGTCCTGCCGTCCCCGGTGCGGCCGTGGGCGTGGTGGAACTCTTTGCCCAGGTCCAGGCCGAGGAAGAGATCTATCGCGGTCGTGTCGACCATGTGCGCGTGCCCCTCGCCTCTCGTCTCCTTAACTCCCGGCCGTCCCTGTGGCACCACACGTCGAGTGCCCCGTTGCGGGGCCACGAGAAAGGTAACGGGGAGCCGGTGAGCGGTACTGAGCCCAGGGGAGGCGTGAAGCACCTCATGAGAGGCGCGATCGTGGGCCGCCCGCGAAGCACTCGCCCGCGACAACCAGGCGGTGCTGCCGCCCACTGTCACCGGCCAGCAGGCCCTGTTTGCGATGAAGCGCACGACGCTGTCGATCGAGACCGTGCGCAGCATCCTCGCCCGTCCTCTGGACGGCTACGAGGAGGCCATCGCCGAAGCGGCCGTGTTCGGCGGTGAGCACGGCCTGAGCAAGGCGTGGGTCCGGAAGGTCGCCGAGATGATCCGCCTGGCCTTGGCTCTGCGGGATGCCGAGGGGCACGACCCGGTGCCCGAAGAGGCACTGGACGAACTGCCGTACCTGTGGACCGCAGTCGGCCAGGTCCTGGCTCGGGTGGGGATGCTGCGACCGCGGGCCGTGCCGGCGCCGCCGCGGCGGAAGCAGCCCCCGAAGTCCGGCTACGTCGGCGCCCCACCGCCTCCTCCACCGCCGTACCCGCGGTCCTGCCCGGACTGTGATGCATGGATGATCGGCGTCCGCACCGGCCTCGGATGCGAGGCGAGTTGTGGTGACCTGGCAGTAACCGCGGGCATAGGCGACGACGGGGGCAGGCATCTCCAGCACCATGGCCGGACAAGGACAACCCGGACCGCCAGGTGCGGTTGAGTTCCCTGGGGTGAACCAGGGCGTTGAAGACCGTCCGGAATGGCGGCCGCCAGATCTTCACGGGACTGGAGGGCGGAGTCGGCCGCCTTGCTTTCCGGCATCCTCCGGCGGCCGGCTGACGGTCGGGATCGGCCAAGGCGGACCTTCGGGCCGGAATCAGAAGGCGGGCGCCCTCGGCGCACAGGGCGCTGCCGGGGCTGAGGGGTCCAGGGCCCGCTTGACCAGTCCGACCGCACGCGGGCTGTACGTCATGCTCAGGTGGGCGGAGAGGTCGACGAAGCAGCCCTCCTGCAAGGTGATGTTCTGCACCGTTGCTCCGGGGCCCGCCGTCATGAACGTGCTCTGCCAGGGGGTGGTGATCTCGTCGTACTTCGTGCCGATCACGGTGTAGTCGATCCCGGGAACGGTGTCCCCGCCGGCGTTGAGCTCCTTGATGAAGTCGGATTTCTCGTACTGCTGGATGCCCGCCTTCCCCAAGACCTTCTCCCCGGGGCCCAGCATGTGGAGCTTGTCGGCGAGAGTCTCGATGCCGCTCATGGTGGTGCCGTGGTTGGTCGCGCCGAGCTGGACGACCTTCTTGACCTTGTTCTTCGAGGGGTCGGTCGGGTTCGCGCCTCCGTCGGCCCTGAGATACCAGCGGGCCAGGGTCCCGCCCTGGGAGTGGCCGACAAGGTCCACCTGGCCGGAGCCGCCGGCAGCGAGCACCTTGTCCACGAAGGCGGCCAGCTCCTTGGAGGACTTCCTGATGTCTCCGTAACCCTTGACAGTGGGAGCGAGAGCCACTCCGGCGTCGTCGGTGTCGCCGTAGTCGAGGGCGTAGACGCAGTAGCCCTGGGCCTTCAACTCGGGGGACATCCGGGCCCAGTTGTTGTAGCGGTTCTCGTAGGTACCGTGCACCAGGACGACCGGACGCGGGTGGGCGGCGCTGGGACGGCAGTTCCAGTCATTGGCGCCCGGCGGATCGATGTCGAGGCGGAGGATGGAATGGACCATAGCGGGAAGGAAATTGTCCTGCTCAGGGCCGGTCTCCGCGGCCGCGGACGTGGAGGTGGCCAAGACCGTCGCCGCGGCGGTGGCACAGACGGCGGTGACATATTTCGGTATGTGCAAGACGGCTCCTGAGAAGTGTGGAACTCGGGCCACGCGCGATGTTTCCCATGGGTGCCGACCGAGGAGGGAACCTCGGGTGACCTCCTCCGACGTCCCCACCGGATGACGAACCGTCAGACCCCGGCCCTGGTAACGCCCGAGGAGAACCCCGGACCGTCGGCCGCGCACCCCGGGTACCTTTCCGAGCCCCCAGTATGCACGCGAGGCGGGAGGTTCTGAAGGGAGGAAACACAAAACCACGAAGGGGGTGGGCGGGGCTGCCCGCTTCGACTGGGCCCCGCACGCCCCCCGCTACGCCCCTCACACGGTGTTCGCCAACGGTCGCCGCGCCTCCCAATGCTCGGAGCAAGAGCTGATCCCCAACGCTCTTACTGACACTCCATCGGCAGGAAGCGGGGGGCCGCTGACGTACCCGGGCATCGCCTGGTGGTGGAGTGCCGACCTCGACTGACGATCGATACTTCCGAGGGCGGGCGTGGAATCACACTCGCAGCATGAACCCTTCTATCCACACTCAGGGGGACACCTCAACGTTCAGGCAGGTGCCGACCGGTCCCGTGAAGGATGCTGCCTCGGTCATGAAATCCCCCTGCGATCATGATGGTTGAGTGATTCGCCGAGGCTTCCCGGCCGTTTGACGGTAAAGGCCGGAACAATGGGCCGGCATGGGCCCGGGGATGCGATGATGTTCCGGCGAAGCGGCTCCGTGTCGGCTTCGCCGAGCCGGCCCACCCGGAGAGGACGGAGACCGTCGTGAGCGATGCCCGACGCGAGATCGCCGCCATCGTGACGGACACCGGCCGGCCGGAAGCCGAAAGCGCCCTCCGGGTGCTCCGTCTGGCCTTCGGCTGGGCCGCACAGGCGCTGGAACAGGTGGACGACAGCGCGGGCGGCACTCACGCGCTCGGTACGCTGTTCGCCCTGGACGAAGCCCTGGAGGAGGGCCGCGCGCTCGACGCACTGCTGCCCGCACTGCTCGCTGCGGCAGCCCCCGGGGACCGGGTCGCCGGAGACATCGGGGACCGGATGCGACAGCACACCGAGCTGACCGAACGCGTCGCGACAGCCCGTGCCGACTTGGAGAAACTGCGCGCCACCGAAGAGGCGCTGCGCAATCGGCTCGCCGAACACGAGACGCTGCGCCGCCAGGTCGACGAACTACACCGCCTGGAGCAGCGGGTGCTCGCCCTCGACGCTCTCCAGGAGCAGCAGGAGGTCATCACAGGGCGGCTGACCGCCCTGCGCGGCCGGGGCGCCGGAGTCGACGAGGCGCTGCGCACCAGCAGCGAGGCTCTGGTACGCCTCTCCGAGGACCAGCTCGCTGTCCTCACCCCCCGGACCCGGCAGATCCTCGACCGGGCCGCCGCCGCGCAGGGCGAGCTGGCCGACGCGGAGGAGAAGTACAGGGAGGGCGTCAGCCAACTCGCCGAATGCCAGGCCCGTTTGGAGCGGATCCAGGACGTCTGCGGTGGGAGGCTCGCCTCGCTGCACAGGTACGCGGAGGCCGACCGGGACCTGGCCCGATCGCTCAGCGAGCCGCAGGGCGCGCCCAGCGGCACCGTCACCCCGGAGCAGCGACTCTCACTTGCCGACGTGGAGGCGGCGACTGTCGAGATGGAACGCCGCCTGCGCACCGCCGACGAGATCCTCCACCGGGTGATCGCCGGACGCGAAGGGCGGGACCGGGAAGGGCGGTTCGTGGTCCCCTGGGCGCGGTGACATGACGGTCAGCCGGCGTCCGGGGCGGGGACGTCGTCGGGCACGTGCTCCGAGGGCGGCGCCGCGCCCCCGGCACCCCCACGGACGTAACGCTCCGCCATCCTCGCCTCCATGAGTTCCAGCAGTATGCGGACCGTGCGGGCGTTGCCGAACTCGGCTGGGCGGGCCCGCTGGATCGCTTCGAGCCAGGCCGCGGCCCGCTCCCTCACCCCCTCGCCCAGCGTGTCGTTCTGTTCAGCCGCCATGCGGCGAAGGATTTCGACCAACTCCTCCGTGCTGTAGTGGTCGAAGGGGACGCGGGTGGTGAAGCGGGAGGGCAGGCCCGGGTTGGTGGCGAGAAAGGCGTCTATCTCCCGGGGGTAGCCGGCGGCGATCACCACCAGGCGGCCGCGCCGGTTCTCCATCTCCTGGACCAGGGTGTCGATCGCCTCCTTCCCGTAGCCCCCGTGCCGGATATCGCTGATGAGGCTGTAGGCCTCGTCGATGAACAGCACGCCGTCCATCGCGTCTTCGAAGGCCTTGCGTACCAGTGGTGCCGTCTGCCCCTGGTACTGGCCGACCAGGGTGGCGCGTCCGGCTTCCTTCACATGCCCTTTGTGCAGCAGGCCCAGGTCGCGGAACATCCTTCCGACCAGCCGCGCCACCGTGGTCTTGCCGGTCCCCGGCGGCCCGGTGAACAGCAGATGCGGAGGGGCGAACCCGCCCTGACCCTGCGCCTGCCGCAGCCGTAGCCGGTTGGCCAGTTCCGTCAGCGTCTTCCGGACCGGCCCGAGTCCCACGTACTGGTCGAGTTCGGCCAGCAGCTCCGCGGGATCCGGCGCGGGCCGGGGGAGGTGGGTGCGGTAGCTCTCGGGGATGTCCTCGGGGGCGACCGGTTCGTTCACCTGGGTGCGCACCCGGCCGGACCACTGCTTGAAGACGTCGTCGGCGAGGGTGCGCATGTCGCGGGCGTTGCCGAAGTACTTGTCACGCGTGCGGTACATCCCGAAGACGATCTCCCGCAACCGGGCCTCGGTCTCGGACGAGGCCGTCGCGCCACGGTCGGTCAGCCGGTTCAGCGCGATGGCGTGCAGGGTGTCCGGGGGATAGTCGGGGAAATGGAGAACGGAGACCCGGCTCCGCAGGCCGTCGTTGGATTTGAGGAACTCCTCCATCTTGTCCGGGTATCCGGCGAGGATCACGACCAGCCGGCCGCGGTCGTTCTCCATACGGGCGACCAGTGCCTGAATGGCCTCGTCGCCGAACCCCTCGCGCTGGTCGCTCAGTGCGTACGCCTCGTCGATGAACAGCACGCCGTCCAGGGCATTGTCGACAGCCGTGTTGGTCAGCCCCGCCGTGTGGCCGACGTAGCGGCCCACCAGGTCCGAGATCTTCGGCTCGACGACATGGCCCCGTGTCAGCAGCCCCAGGTCGCGGTAGAGCTCGCCGACCAGCCGGGCCACCGTGGTCTTGCCGGTGCCCGGGTTTCCGCTGAACACCAGGTGCAGGGCCGGAGGTTCGGCTGTCGTGGCGCGGCCCTCGGACCGTAGCGCCTCCAACGTCTCGACCTCGGAGCGCAGTTGTCCGAAGTGCTCTCGGACCGCTTCGAGGCCGGGCATGGCCGCCAGCCGTTCCCAGGGGCCGCGGGGGTCGGACGTGGAGACGATCACGCCCTTGTCGCGCACCGCTGCCACCGTCAGCGCGGTGTCCGGAGTCGCGGCCAGCTCTTCCAGCCACGCCTTCCAGGCACGTGCCGTGTCGGGATTCGTCGCCATCGCCCTGACGATCGTGTCCAGTTCCCGCCAGTCGCCGAGCCGCAGACCGGAGCGAAGGCGCACCGTGTGGATCAGCCGCTCCGTCTCGGCCGCCTGCGGATAGTCGATCCTGGCGGTACCGGACCGTCCGGGATGCCCGGCCTGCGCGCGTACGAACGTCTCCAGGAGGGGGTAGGCGTGGCACCTCTCCACGTACCGTGTCACGTCGTCCAGGGTGGGCTGCTCGAAGACCAGCACCCACAGATTGCCGTTGCCGTGGTGCCTGGCCCAGTTGGCCATCGCACCGGCCAAAGCCCTCGGTGCCTGGTTGTAGCGCAGATAGTTCTCGGCGTGGGGGATGACGACCGCCGTCCGGGGCGCGGGCTGCTGGAGATAACCGGTCAGGGTCATCACCGCGTGGGGGTCGCTCAGCCCCGACGCCGGCGGCGGCCCCGCCGGGCTCTGTTCCTCGGCGGGCGCGCCTGCTCCGGTCACCAGGAGATTGCCCATCGGTCCGCTCATGCCCGGGGTGCGCATGGTGCGGGGGCCCGTCGGTGTGCTCCTGTGCGCGGTGGTGCTCCTGCGGCTCCGGTCGCGTGAGGCGGAGTCCCGGAAGTACACCGGATGGTCGGTCGAGCCGAACACGATCCGTTCGTAGCCCTGGGCGTGCAGCAGCCGCCACAGCACCTGCTCCAGCCTGCACACCTGGTAGGCGGTGTCGACGAAGACGTCCCTCACCCCCGGGCCGTAAAGGATGGCGAACGGCTCGCCGCTGTGCAGGACGACTCCGTCGAACCGTTCCACCACCGGCCCGGGGGCGGGGGGTGGCACCTCGTTCATGCGCCGCCCGCCACGGGACGCTCCGGCTCGGGACGCGCCGGCTTCTCGCGGTGGCGTTGGATGTCGCGCAGCTCCGGGTCCGGCGCCCCCGGCTCCGACGTGGGCGCTTCCGGTACCGGGTGGCCCTCGTCCGCCAGGGCCTGGCCGATCGCCGCGGCCCGCTCCTGGAGCTGCGCCTCAGCGGTGATGTCGTGGTCGTACGACAGCACCCGGACCACGTGCCGGCCGGAGTCCGCCTCGGCCGACGAGATGTCCAGGACGATCTCGTTGCCGTTCTCATGGACGAGCTTGGCGTAGTAGGTGCCCCGGGGGTCCGCGTCCTGGTACTCGCCGTCGACGAATTCGTAGTAGGCGGTCCGGCCGAGTGCCTGCACCACGGCGTCCGCCAGGTTCACCCGGGTCTGTGAGGCCAGATGCCGCAGACACGCCCGCCCCACGGTGTCACCGAGCACACCTTCCAGCCGGGACGCCTCCTGCTCCCGTAGACGGCGCAGTTCGTCGGTGCCGGTCCGGTCGTCACGCGCGCAGGCCAGCCCGTGCGCGGTCTCCTCCCGCAGCCGGTCGAGTTCGCCCTGCGACCAGAAGCCGACGTCCACCGTGCAGCCGTCCACCGGTACCCCGTCAGGGCCGAGCACCGGCTGGATCAGGCTGCCCTCGATCTCGTTCTCCACGGTGACCAGGGCGTCGATCGCCGCCATCTGGGCTGTACAGCGCTCCAGTTCCTGCTGCTCCGTCTCCGTGCGCAGCTCGCTCAGCGAGTGGTATGTCTCCTGGGCCACCGCGAGTGCCGCGTCGAACCTGCCCTGTGCCGCGTTCTGCTCCGCCGTCGCCAGCCGGCCTGACAGCCGGTCCAGCTCGCCGGGTACGTACCGCTCGTGCAGTCCGGCCTCGTCGATCGCCGCCGTCATCGCCCGAGCGTCGGACATCCATGCCTGCACCAGCTGCCCGGCCTGTGCCCGGTCCTTGTCGATGGTGTCGATCCGCGCGGACACGCGGGCCATTTCGGCGCGACGCTCGGCGCGTTCGGAGGCGATCGCCTGACGCGTCTGTTCCTGCTGTTCGGCCAGCCTCTGCCGGGTCTCCTCCCGGATCTGCCCGGCGCCGGCGGCCAGTTCTCCGCGCAGATCAGTGGCCTGCCGGCGCAGCCGCCGCGCGGTGTCCTGCTCCAACTTGCGTGTCTGGTCGCTCAGTTTGCGGACCAGTGCGTCGTGTCGTTGCTGCCTGAGATCGACCCGGGCGAAGGTACGGTCGAGGTCGGCCCTCGTCTGTCGGCGCACTGCGTCGATCAGTTGGGGGACCTCGCGTTGCACCATCCCCAGCTCCTGGGCCTGGCGCTGGATGCGGTACCACTCGGACTCTTCGACCTGGATGGACTTCCTACCGCTCATCGCGTTCCTGTTCTCCGGCGGCCGTACGTACGGCCTGACTGGTGTGGCGGACGGGTGTGGACGCACGGGCGCGGACCGTGTCGACCGCGCTGTCGAAGGCGTCGACCAGCCCCTTCGGAGGCACCCCGATGAGCAGTGCCTCCGGGCCGATGACGGCGATCTCGGCGGTTCGCGGCCGGTCCGTGAAGTCGTAGCCGCCGTCGACGTGCCGTCCGGTGAGGTGATGGACCCGCTGGTTGGAGCTGCCGCGCAGCCCGCGCCCGTCGTCGAGCGCGGTCACGTACAGCCCGTCGATCAACACGTCGACCTCGCCCAGGAGGTCGGGAACGCCGGGGGAGGGCGGCCGGGTCCGCAGCCGCTCCAGCCGGTAGCCGGTGAAACAGATCACGGACACATCCCGTATCTCCCGGGCCAGTCGGGCCACTTCGGCCAGCCCGGCCGCCTGCGCCATCGGCTCACCCCCCGAGAAGGTCAGCCCGTCCACCCGGGGGTCGTCGAGCAACTCCTCGGCCAGCTCCCGGGGACCGGCGCGGCGGGCGGGTCGGAAGGGGATCCAGTCCGTGGCCATGCACCCGGCGCAGTGGAAGGGGCAGCCCTGGACCCACAGCGCGGACCGCACGCCGGGTCCGAGGGCCTCGGTGCCGACCCTGGTGGCCGCCACGTTCAGGGCGGTGCCGGTCATCGCGGCAGCCCCTCGGCCGGTGCGGGTGCCGGTTCCGGCACATGGGTGAAGGACACCCCGCCGACCACGACCCTGCCTCCGGGCCGGCATGTGGCCCGGCTCTCCCGGGCGGTGGAACCGTCGGGTGTGTACCGGATCCGCAGGTCGACCTGCGGCCCCTGCTCGGTGGATCGGAGTCTGCCCTGCACCCGCCCGCGCCCGCCCACCGATGGCGACGGCCGCAGCACCACCCGGCGGCCGTCCAGCCTGACCCGGACCGGCAGTTGCTCACCGAAGGCCGGTGCCAGCAGCAACTCACCCTGCAGCGGTGGCTGGTTGACACGTCGCCACCACAGCCATGTGCCCAGCCCCAGCAGCACGAGGGCGGTCACCAGCGCGGGCAGGAAGACCACCGACCCCACCGTGGCCCGCAGCGGCACCGCCTGCTGCCCGACACGTATGGCACGCGGTATGTCCAGCTTGACGTCCCCCGCGAGCGGCCGCTCCCACGACGAGCGGACCCGGCCCGCCAGGAGCAGCGTCGCATCGCGGTGCTCGGTCCGCCGGTACGGCAGTACGCCGGCCGTCAGCCGCCCACGCAGCCCTACCTCGAAGGTCCGGGACGCACCCGGTTGCAGGGTCACCTCGTCCGGCAGCCCGCTGACGTCGAGGGACGGATCGGCGAGGCTCGCCCGCAGCCCGTCGACGGTCAGTGGCAGACGACGGGTCGTGGAGCGCAGGGTGAGCTTCGCGGTCGCCCGGCCGTCGGTGACGTCGGTCGCGACGCCACCCTGCCAGGCGGCGCTCACCCCCTGGCCGGCGTCCTTCGCCAGCAGCAGCCCGGCTTTGCGGGCCCGGACACCGTCGCCCGCCCGCGCCAGGTAGGAGCCCAGGTCCTGGATGCTCTGCGGCTGCAGCACGGAGGTGTTCTGCACGACGTTCCCGAGCAGTTGCGCGCCCGTCGCCCCGCTGCCCAACGGCAGGGCGTATCCCGCGAGGTCGGTGCGTTCGGCGATCCCCTGCGCACGCTGCCGCAGTGCGGTCCAGGGGCCTCCGCTGTCGGTGGGGTAGCGGGAACCGCGGGGAGGGTGATGCTCACCGTCGGTGAGCAGTACGACCGAGGCCGCCGAGGAGGCGCCGTCGCGATCGAGCTCGGTCAGTGCGGCGTTCAGCGCGGCGCCGATGTCGGTGTCACCCTCGGGATTGGGCGCAGTCGGCAGCGCCGAGACGATCGTCTCGGCGCTGCCGGCCGGGCCGATGTACCGCGCCTCGGGCCGGGAGTCGAAGGTGAACAGTGCGACATGGTCCTTGGACGTGAGGCCGTCCAGGAACTGGCGCAGCGTGGAACGGACGGTGCTGTAGCGGCTGTCCTCCGCCATGGAACCGGAGGTGTCCACGAGGATCGCGTAGTCCGCGGGCTCCTGGTCCAGCCCGAGTTCCTGATAGATCTCGGCACGGCTCGGAGCCCCGCCGCCGGCTTCGGGTGCCGCGTGCGCCACCACGACCGGCGAGGCCGCCAGCAGCGTGGCCGCGAGTACGGCGGCGCATCTCCAGCCGAACCGGAGCGGCCACGACGGGCTGATGTGCTTCACGAAGGCACTCCCTTGGGATCGGTCCTGAGATCGGTCGGCAGGTCGCCGAGCGGGAACTCCGCGGGCGCTCCCGGGCCGAGAGGTTGCAGCACCAACCGGGCCGTCCCGTCCACGGCGAGGCGTACGCCCACATGGAAACGGTCGTCCTCGGTGCCACCCGGCAGCGTCAGGGTGCGGACCGGCGCGCTCATGCCCCGCTCCGGATCGCGCACCCGCACCTGCACCGGCCGCCCGACGGCTGCTCCCGCGGGTCCGGTCCGGACACGCAGCCGTTGCCCGGCCCGCTGCGCGTAGACCGTTTCGCCACCGGGCTCCAGGTGTCCGGCCCCGCTGATGACCAGCTCCTGGTCCTCAAGCCGTCCCGCGACCGTCTGCTGGGCGCCCACGCACACGGCGTACGGATAGCGGTCCGCCGGGTCGATGCGGCCCGCGGCGACGAGTGCGGCGCCGAAGACCGCGGCGAGCGAGGGATCGGTGCCGGCGGGCAGCGGAGCGAGGCGCCATCCGCCGCCGGCCGGATGGCGCACCAGTGGCGCGAACCGGGCGGCGCCGCCGACGGCGACCAGATACCGGTCGGGGTCGTCGCCGTGGCCGCTGCCAGGGGGTGCTGTACCGCAGGAAGAGCTGTTGCCCAGTGCCTCGGACAGCGCCAGGTCCAGGCCGGCCGTCAGCCGCCGCAGGGCCGAGCGGACCGTGCCCGCGGTGATGTCGCGTCCCGCCACGCGGTGGACGACGGTGGCGTCCCAGCGCTCGGGGCGGCCTTCGGCCCGTTCGAGGGCAAGGTCCAGGCGCTGCGCGGCGCCGTCCTCGGCCCGTGCGGCGGCGAGCGCCCGCCGTCCCGCCTCGTCGGCGGCCAGGCCGGCCTCCGCCAGGAGGGCCGCGTCCAGGCGGGCGCCGTAGCCGTCCGCGGGAGCGTGCCGCGCGGTTCCCGCCACGGCCACCGCGCCGGCCGTCACCACGCACACCGACACCTCGGCCGCCGCCGCACCGAGGTCGCACACCACATACCGCCCCCGCGTCGCCGTTCCCGCGTCCCGGAGCAGCGCCAGCACCGCCTGAGGAGTGCTCAGGGTGCGCAGCTGCGGCCCCCGGCCGTCGCCGTGCAACTCGGTCAGGGCGGCGGTCGCACGGCGTGCGTGTTCCAGGCGGCCGCTCTGCGGTACGACCGCCACCACGCGGTCGGGGGTGCCGTGCTGCCCGCGGTACGCGGAGTACACCGCACACAGCGCGCCCTCGTGACCGGATCCCGCATCGCCCGGTACGGGCAGGCCCTCACCGGGGACCGCCCCCGGCAACTCGACCGGTTCCGGGGCCCCTTGACCGCCGATGCGGGCGATCCTGGCGTACCGGCTGCCGATGTCGATCCCGATGCCGTTCACGGGTTCCTCCGCTTCCGGCGCCAGGGGGGAAGCCACCACCGCTTGCCCTTCGCCGGGTAATCGGCGGCCGTGGGAAGAGGGCCAGGGCGGTCGGCGCCGGAGTGGGCCGGTGGTACCTGCGAGGGTGCGGACGGGGCCGGCGGCTGCATCCACGCCGGCTGCCCGGGGGGCCGGTGGGGATCGGGTGCGGCGGCGCCCAGTTCATCGAGGAGCATGCGGTGGCGGTTCAGCTGCTCAATGTTGAGATGGACCAGTCCATCGCGTACCTCCCGGTACCGCGGATCGCTGCCGAGGATCCTGCACAGCGCGAGTCCGAGTCTGTCCGCCTGTCTGTCCAGTTCGGTTATGAGCTCGAAGGCGAACGGGGGACCGTAGCGGCCCATGAGCGCGGCGATTTCGTCCAGCAGTTGGGTGGAGATGGTGCGGTGGGGGCATGCCTCGGCCACGATCCGGGCGAGCTCGCCGATCGGGGCCCGGTCGGCGTCAGCCACCCGTAGCTGCCTCACCGGGCGCAGCCATGTCAGCCCGTCGCGGTTGACCAGCCCGTCCACGACGTTCTCGGGCAGGTCGAGGTCGAGCCAGCCGGAGTGGGCCGCCAGGGTGAGCCGCCGGACCAGGCCGGCCCGCACCGTCAGGTCGATGCTGGGTCGCTGCCGCAGCCAGAGGGTGAGCACCGTCCAGGAGGCGCTGTCGGGGTCCGGCTTGTCGCCGAGCAGTGCCTCGACCACCCGGTCCTTCAGCTCGGGATCGCTCTCGGTGCGCCGGACGACCACGGCGGCGTAGGCGTCGAGGCCGGGGTCGTCGGCGCGGAGCCGCCGCAGTCGCGGCATGGCCGGGGTGAGCTGCGGACCGGCCCCGCCGAGCGGGGCGGACGCCCGCAGCAGGTCCGCGTCGGCGGCCGTCTCCGGCGGCACCTCCGGTGCCCCGGGGGGTGCCACGGCGTCCAGTACGGGCAGCACCTCGTGGTGCCTGCCGCTGTGCACCAGATGCCTCAGGACGGCCCACATCGGGCCGATCACCTCCGGCCGGCCGTGGTCCCGTGCCGTCTCCAGGGCGATCCGCCACGCGTCCGGGTGCCCGGCCGTGAACTCGGCGGCGTCGGTCGCGGCGACCTCGGCCGTATCGAACTCACCGGTGAGCAGCCCGGCGAAGCGCAGCCAGCCCGGCCTGCGGTCGACACCGGTCTCCGCGGCGAGGGCCACCATGCGGGACAGTGGCCCCAGGTCACGGGGCAGGGCTTGGAGCAGTACCTTCAGCCAGGTCAGTCCGGCTTCCCGGGAATCGATCAGGACGCGGTCGACCGATTCGGAGCTGTGCCCGAACTCCTTCTCCACCATGTAGGCGAGGGAGCCGACCCAGGCCGGGTCGTACCCCGGTGTGCAGGCAAGGAGAGTGAACAGCCGGTCGAACGAGCCGGCGTCCGCCCCCTCCAGTCCGCGCAGCAGGGTCAGGTGTTCCTTGGCCAGTGCGAGTGTCCGCCTCGACGCCGGACCGGCGACGACATGGGCGGCGAGCAGTTCCGGGACCTGCGGCGTCCAGTGCCGCGCCAGCAGGGCCTGTGCCGTCCCGCCGTCGGGACGCCGGGCACACTCGGCCAGGAAGGCCACCACAGTCCCGAGCTGCCGGTCGTCCAGCGATTCCACCGCGTGCAGTTCCAGCAGCCGTTGTACGTCGTCCAGTCGGCCGCGACCGTGCAGGATGTCGTTCAGCACCGAGTCCAGCAGGTCCAGCTCCCGCAGCACGCGCACCGCTTGGGCGGCGTCGCGCTGGGGGAGGGCGGTGGTGGCCGCCAGCAGATGGGCCATCACATCGGCGGTCGACCCCAGCTTCGCCCGCAGCCTCAGCAGCTCGGTGAGATAGCGGCCGGCCGTCTCGCCCCGCGGGGCCGGCGGACGGCCGGTGCCCAGCGGCGCCTCCTGCTGCCCGGTCCGCGCGGAGGCGGCGAAGACCAGCCGCAGATCGTGTTCGGACTTGCCGGTCCAAGTGGCGCCACTCAGCCAGGACCGGCATCCGTACGGCAGCAGCGAGCAGACGGCGTCCAGCGTCCGCACCCGCTCGTCGAGGCCGGGCAGCGTGCCGCCGGGCGGCGCGGTGATCACCAACTGGCGGCCGTCCAGCAGCAGGGCTGCCATTCCGGCGGCCCACTCGAATCCCAACCGGTCCACAGTGACCGCCAGTTCGGCGGCCGAAGTGCGCGCCGTCGCCAAGGCCGCGTCGAGGGTCGGCGCGGACTCGGCCGGGGAGACGGCCCGGTCCAGCACAGTCCAGGTCACCCCTGCACGGCTGGCCTCCTGCCACTCGAAGAGCAGCAGCCGCCAGGTGTAACTCGGCCTGCCGGTACCGTCCTTGGACCCGTCCCAGCTGGTGTCCACGACCGCGCACACCGAACGGGTCTCCCTGTCCGCGCCGCTGAGGAACACCCGCCAGGGCAGGTCGCCCGCCGGGTCGCGGGCGTCCGGGGTGCCGGTGGTGGCGCTCCACAGGTAGCGCTGGGCGCGGGTTCCCGGCAGGCTGCCGTCCAGTACCTCGTATCCCATGCTGTGGCCCGGATGCTTGCCGAGGACTGCCCACTCGGCGGTCGGCTCGTCGGGGCTGTGGTCCTCGCTCACTTCGGCCGCCGGCGGCGCGCGGCCGAGCGGATCCGGTGCTCCAGATCGGTCAGCGGCTCCAGGACGTTGATGGGCACGGGCGAGGTGCAGATCCGGGCGTCGCCTTCGACGATCTCGACGTTGTGATAGTTGCGGTAGTCGAAGACGTGCTGCGGATTGAGGCGGAAACCGATCGCCGAAGAGACGTAGTAGGAGATGTGGTTCGGGTGGAAGAACGTGCCCAGCCCGTCCCGTACGAGCCGGGCGGAGGAACCCCGGAACTCGTCGCACATCCACTGGAAGTAGCGGGTGGCGTGCTCGGCGGGCACGCGGGGCAGCTGGGATCCCACGGAGTCCTGTGTCACCCAGCCGGCCTCCACCGCGGGGCGGAACACGTCGGGGTGGTCGAACTTGGTGACACAGACGGAGACATGGTGCGGCAGACGGTTGCGTCGGAGCATGCCCGCGTCCCGCACCCGGGTGTTGAGTTCGTTGAGCATCGAGTAGAAGAAGTCGAGGCTCCTCGTGGCGGGCTTGCCGTCGAGCAAAGGGTCGAAGAGGTAGATCAGACCCTGGGAGCGGGCCAGTTGGTCGAGGACCCTGGGCCGCAGGGCGTGCTCGTCGTCCCTGCCGTACACCTCGCCCGCCACGTCCTGGACCTCCAGCACGAAGCTGACCTTCCGCCGTCTGCGGAACTTTCCGGGCGGCCGGCCTTCCCCCTGGAAGGACCAGGAGAGGGGCTGCACGCCCACGCTGGCGTCCGGGAAGATCCGGTCGCTCGCCAGCCGGGCCACACCGCGGGCGAGGAAATCGTTGGACTCCGGGTTCATCCCGCTGACCGCCCAGCCGGCGCGGCCGTATCTGCTCTGCTGCATCGCGGCGATGGGCACCGCCGCCAGATAGGTCGTCTTGCCGGAGTGCGGAGCGCCCCACAGTCCGATCCGGACCCGGTCCGACGGAGTGGCCGGTGCGCCGTTCGGGGGCTGGGGGATCCGCGTCGGCGGGAGGTTTCCGTCCATTCCGGCAGACGCGGGCTGCGGCGCCCAGGGTACGGAGCCGCCCTCCCCCTCCGGCTCCTCCGGCGGGCGGTCGGGCACCGGGTTCAGGTGCGGCGGAGGTTCGCTCGGGCGCGGCGGAATCTCGTTGGGGTCGTAGTACAGATCGGACATGGAGCTTCTCCTCGTGCTGACGGTGGTTCAGAGCAGTGGAGTCGCCAGGGCGAGACGGCAGGGCGGACCGTCCCACCGCCACTCGGGGGCCAGGGCTTCGGCCACGTCGGCCGCTGTGTCGACGTCCTGGCGGAAGGAACCGACGGCGGAGAGGGTGTTCCACGTGTCGGCGGTGTAACGCTGTACGGCGCTTGCCTCCTTACCGGAGCAGGGCCGGCTTCTTCCCAGCCGGGTCCGCACCCGGACGCCGCGGGCTCGCAGGGCTTCGAACTCGGTCCGCCAGTCGGCGCCGAGCGGACATCCAGGCACCACGCCGTGCTGCTCGGGCGGTCCCGGCGGGCGACGGCCGACGATCAGCAGGGCGCGCTCGGCGTGGCGGTGCCGGGTGCCGCCCGTCCTGCCCGTGGCCGAGCGGACCTTCTTGAGCGCGTCCTCCAGGGAGGAGACGGTGTCCTGCTCGCACCGAGCGGGCTGCCAGCCGGCCAGGGAGGCCTGGGCGCGCTGTGGGGGTCCGGCCGGGACGGTCAGCAGGAGCACGGACCGGGGGGTGTAGCTGGTCTCGCGGACGACGTGGTCGTAGTGGCCCACCACGCCGACGCGCAGGCCGTCGCCGGAGCCGTACCGGCGGGCCAGGGCGGCGATGACGTCCCGGACGAACGCCAGCCGCTCGGCGGTCTCCTCCGGTTCGGCGCCGCTCATCTCGACGGTGAAGAAGACGTCCAGGGCGGGCGGCCGGATGATGCGCCGGGGAAGGCGCTTGACCAGGGCGCCGATCTCCGGGCGCTCCTGCGGAATACCGTTCGCAGCCCGGCCATGGGGCGTTCCGCCCGCCGGCTGGAGCAGCGTCACCTCCCCGGGGCCGCGCAGGACGAAGGACAGCCGCACCGGGGCGAAGGCCGTCAGCGCCGTCTGCCGCGCGGACAGCACCACCGCTTCGGCATCGTCCGCGGCCGCGGACGCCAGCACGGGCAGGATCACCGGGGTGCGATCGATCGGCCCGCCGTACACGGTGATCTCGGCCCTGGCGGTCTCGCCGTGCCCGAGCCGGGATCCGGCCGGGAAGAGTACGTGGGGGTGTGCGTGCACGGCGCCGGTCCCCTGGTCGACGCGGGCGAGCAGCAGCGTGTGATCGGCCAGCAGGGGTGCGGTGCGCAGCGCGCCGCGTACCACGTCCTCCGTGTCCGTCCCGCGGGCGGTGCCCGGGTGATCGACGGACTCGCCCGGCGCGACGGGGTCGGCCGGAGCCGGGCGGAGCTCGGCCCGCAGGGCGTACATGGTCCGTAGCAGCACCGCGGCCCGGTCCAGCAGGAGCCAGCTCGCCATGCGGTCGACCAGCACGATCGTGTCCGCGCAGGAGGGCGGAACGTGTCCGCGCAGCCACCGGGTCACCGCGGTGTCGAACTCCCTGCGGCCTACCATCGGCAAGGTGCCGATTCCGCCCGCGAGTTGGAACCGGCGTATGTCCCCGCGGGGATCGAACAGCGGAGCGACATGACCCCACTCCGCGCTTCCGGCGTCGGCCTGCCGCGGTATCCCGCACCGGTCCACGACGGCCTTGATCAGGCTGACGCGCTCGGAAGTGAACTCGATGAACAGCACCGTCTCCATACGGCCGTCGACCAGGTCCGCGAGGGTCTGCTCCCACTGCGTGGAGTCGTGTGACGGCGGGTCTGGAGGCGGAGCGGGCCGTTTCGCCGGATTGAGTTCGCCGGGCCCCGCGGGGCCGCCTCGCAGCGCGGCCGCCTGCCCCCCGCCGTCGTCGCCCGCACTTGACAGTGCCGCTGCCCGCAGGTCCCAGGCGCGCTCGGCGGCCTGCAGTACGGCTTCCGCGGACTCCCGGTCGCTGTCGGTCGGTTCTCCCAGGACCGGGGCACTCCACATCTGCCAGCCACAGCCCGGGCAGTGAGGTCCGTCCTCATCGGGAGTTCCGCACACCGGACACGCACGATCATTTCCCCCGACCAATGATCCCTACCTCTCCGATCGCGGGGTTCAGCCGACCTTTGAAGCATGTAAGTGTCCGATGGCTCTCCTCGGGGCGAAGCGACGTGAAAGCGGGTGGCCGGAACGGCCCGGTGATTCCAGTCAACAGGACCGTCCGGTCGTGGACTGGTCGCGAGCCGGGCGGATCCTGGTGGGCAGCCGCTCCAGCAGCGCGGCGGCGGCCGGAGTCCGGACGACGAAGTGGAGGTCCCACCGCGCACCGCGAGCCAGCTCCGCCTCCACGGCGGCCCACACGGCGGCCAGGCTGACCTCGTACGGCAGGCCGCCGCGCCCCGAGCCGAGCAGCGGGAAACACACCGAGCGCAGTGGCGGCGTGAAGTGGTCATGCTCCTCCGAGAGGACCGCGAGGACACGGGACGCCGCCCGGGTGACATCGGCGGGGAGCACCTCGTAGTCGTTGGTACCGGCCCACGGCACAGCGACGGCCGCGTGGTAGATCCGGCGTATCCCCTGGCTCACAAGGGCACCGGATTCGGTCGGGGCCACGGTGCCGGGCAGTACCGGGCGGCCCGAAGTGCCCTGCGAGGACACCCATTTGCGCAGGCCGTCGTGGACCGGGTCGTCGAGCATATCGCCGGTCACCCCGCGCACCGCGCCCGCCCGGCGCAGCGAGGCCGAGACGGAGGACTTGTACGGCTCGGGCAGCCCGAAGTACGTATTGCTCGGCGAGACCACCACGTCCACGTCCCGCAGCAGGTCGACCGGGTGGACGTGCAACGTCAGACGGACGCGGCGTCCGGCCGCCCGGACGTCCACGTGCCGGTGCGAGGACCCGTTCCAGGCCTGTGCGGCGCCGTCGCCCGCCAGCTCCACGATCTGGTCGGCGACCTGCCCGAGGACCACGAGCTCCTGGTGCTTACGGAAACGCTCCACGCTGACCCCGTAGACCAGGGCCGCCCGGCTGCGCCGTGACGAGGGCGGCCAGTCCCGGGTGCCCTGCGCCAGACCGAGGGTGTACTCGGCGGCCGTCCGCAGCGTGTCCGTGTCGATCCGCGTCACGGCGAGCCGCAGCAGTTCCTCGACCGAGCCGTCCCGGGTGCGGGCGGCGGCCGCCTGCCGCAGGGCGGGCAGCGCGAGGTCGCGCAGCCTGACGAGCCCGGCTCGCCGAACCTGCTTGAGCTCCGCGACAGTTGACCCATGGTCCAGTAACGGTGCCATGCAGTCACGATGACACCGCTCGGCAAGCTGCCACAAGCGATCAGACAGCACCGGCGATACGGTCGGGGCGGGGCGCCACGACCGCAGCGCGCAGCGGGGCGAGCAGTTGGTTCGTCTCCGCCACACCGGCCGGGGAGCCCATGTCCGGGATGCCGTTTCCCGGCACCACGGCGAGTGGCTCACCCGCACACCGGTCGTGGAAGAGGACCGAAGCGAGGTGCGGCCGGTTGCGCCGGGACTGCCAGATCAGGCCCATGGCCTCGGGTGTCTGGGCCCGGATCTCACTGGCCCAGCGACGGGTCTTGGCGTAGCGCTCACCCTCCGCTTCGAGCAGCCACGAGTCCTGGCAGACGGCGGCCAGGTCCGCCTCGGTGACCAGCGAGACCAGGATCAGTTCGCAGCAGGTGCGCAGCGGCGTCAGGGACTTTCCCCGGACCGCGGCGTACGGGACGAGTCGCATCCCGGTCCCCGGGTCGAACTCGAGGGAGCGCAGGAGGGTTTCGGCGAGCGCGGTGGCCGGGGTGTCGGCGAGATACAGGTACTGGTACGGGTCCGACTCGGTGCCGTCGAAGCGGTTGCCGCCGAAATGGGTGTCCGCCGGAATCGGGTTGAACTGCTCGCCCGGTCGCTTCGCCTTGTGTATCCGCCACAGCAGTGAACCAGCGGGCAGCAGACGGCTGTTGGGGCGCATCGCGAACGCGGACGGGGGAAGGGTGCCGGTCATCAGTCCCCCTCCACGAGTGCCGTGGCCGCGCCGACCAATTGCTCGTCGGGGACTTCCCCGAGCAGCGCGGCGGGCTTCCCGCCGAGCTGGACGTTGCCGCTCAGCCACCAGTCGGCGGCCCCCCAGGGGTCGATGTCGGCGAGGAGGATGCGGTTGACGCGCAGCACGACGGGGATCGGCCCGCCGGCCGCACCCGCGAACTGGAAGGCCGGGTAACGGTCGCCGCGTTCCACGTCGTCGAGGCGGATCAGTTCCGGCGGCGCTTCGCCGAGGCCTGCTGAATGGCAACGAGTGTGCGCGACAGGGAAGTTCAGTGCGGGCTCCGCCAGCAGCCGGGCCTGCACCGCGCGGATGATCGCCGCCGTCCCGGGGGCGGTCGGCGGCTCCGAGAGTCGCCCGAGGAGGGCTCGCGCATCGGCCACTACGGCCGTGTCGAGCGCGTGCCCCGCGAGCCGTACGGAGGAGTCCAGCGCCACACGCACCGGATGGTCCAGCGGCAGCGGAACCAGGGCGCGCTTGACGCCCTGCAGGGCCCGGCGCACCGCCTTGGGGTCGGTCTCCGCCGTCCCGGCGAGCGCCCCCAGGCGCGCGAGAAGCAGCGCGTACTGCTCCCCGTCGAGGGCCTCGCGGATGCTGTCCCGATGTTCGCCGACAAGGCCGAGCAGCCGTTCCGGGGTCATACGGCCCCCTCCTCGGACGCGGTCGGCGCCGCCGCTCCCGTCGACTGCCCTGGACCTGGATGCCCCTGGTGGATGAACGCCGCCCAGACCGGCAGGCGTTCGAGCTCCGGACGCCGGATCTCGCGCAGCAGCTCGCCCGTCAGCGAGCCCGGATTCTCGCGATCCGGGTCGAGCATCCACAGCTGCGCGGACCTGAGCGCGTCCGCCGGCCCCTGCCCCTCGACGGTCAGGTAGTGGTGGAACACCGCCATCATCAGCGCCGAGGCCCCGTCCTGAGCGGTCCACCGTGATCCCACCACGTTACGTGCCCCACTTGAGACGAAGGCCGTCGTCAGGGTCAGAGCCTCGTCGTGGTCACGGGTGCTGAGGTCGGTCTCGCAGGCACTCAGGACCACCAACGGGCCTTGAGTGCTGGACTGTTCGTGCCACCGCCGGTCGAGGAGCCGGCTCACGGTCAGCATGCCCAGGTCGGGCTCGGCCCCGGGGCCGCCCTCCTCGGCCGGCAGTACGTCGGTGCCGTCAGGAAAGGCGAGATGCAGCGCCGACACCGTCGGACGCACCCCCGCGGAGCCGTGCGAGGCCACATGCAACAGCGAGGGGGACTCGGCGAGAAGCGCGAGGACCTCGTCGGGCGTGCCGGCCGCCACCGGCTCCACGGGCGGCTCGTAGAACTCGCCGTACATCCGTGCCTGCGGGTAGAAGGCCTCGTAGAGCGCCGTGGCCTCCCGCTCGGCGTGGGTCAGCTCCTGCCGGGGATCGGCGATCAGGACCGCGGCACCGGCCGCGTCGCGCCGGGCGCGCCGCACCGTCTGCAGCAGTTGGCCGCCGGACGCCGCGTAACTGATGACGACGCTCTGGCAGACGTAGTCGTGGGGCGCCGCCGCGGGCAGGCGGGCCGCGTGCCAGGGGACGACGCCCAGCCGCCCGCACGGCACCAGGACGATCCTGAGCGGGCCCGGACGGCGCTCACCGCCGGGCGAAGTGGCTGCCAGCCGCTCCTCGACCACTTGGAGAACATCTTCGAGCCCGGCGCGGTACGCCCAGTCGCACAGCTCCGACAGGGCCTCCTCCCAGGCCTGTTCGGCGGCCGGATCGCCGGGGTGGCGGGAGCGTTCGGCGGCCGCGTCCAGGTAGCGCTCAAGAGGCGCGCTCCCGGTGCCGGACAGCAGCGGAAGGCCGCCGATGCCGACACCGAAGCCGGCCCCCACGACGATCCCTGTGCCGGGTGCGTCACCTTCGCCGGGCAGCAGATACACCAGCGCATCCGCTCCGCCATCGGCGACACCGTCCGCAAGCTCATTCAGCGTGGGCGTGGTGAGCAGGCCGTGCTGCCGGTAGCCGAGCGCCTCCAGGGCGCGGCGGCGCACAGTGCTGGGCAGCTCCCCGGGAAGCCCGTCGGGTTCTCGGGGGTCGGCCGCGCTGGACTCCCGCCATGCTTCGGCAAGTTCCTGCTGCCCGCGCGCGTCGAGGAGTTCGGGCACGGTACGCGACGTGGACGCGGCGTGCAGCACGAGGGCGCGGCCCAGCTCAAGGGCCGCCACCGCCTCCTCCGCCTGGTTCTGCGACGCGGCCCAGGTGGCCGCCAGGATGCTGCGCGCGGCGCCGACGCGAGCCGTCAACAGGCCGTGCTCGGAGCCGAGTTGGAGGACTACGTCAGCTGCGAGCGTGTTCAGTGCCGCTTTCGCGGTGGCCATGGCGGAGGCCTGATCCGCCGGGTCCTGCGTGTGGGTCCAGCGGGCCCGGTATGCCTCTGCCAGCATCCACTGGGCCCTGGCGGCGAACCGGGGCCCTCGGCCCTGCCGTATGTCGTCGCAGACCAGTCTCAGTTCGGCGATCAGAAGGTCGAGATCCGGGAGGTCGCGGGTGAGGGTGTACCGGACCATCAGGGACTGCGCGGAGTCCCACCGCTGACTTGTCGAAGCGTCAGGCGGCGCGACGGTGGCATGCTGCAGCACTGTCGGGTCGCCGGTGACCCGGGCTCGTACGGCATCGGGCCCGGTGGGATGCAGGGAGAGGAACTGCCGGATGTATTCGGGTGCGTGTGCTGCGGCCGCCAGGCTCTGTTCGTGGTAGGCGGCGCCGCGCAACCGCATGTCATTGTCGTTCGTGAGGTTGCCGAGCGAGAGGCAGGCCTGGGCCAGGGCCAGCAGGATCTGGAAGCGGAGACCGTTGTCCGGCGGGGTGTCCGCCTCGAGCGTCTCGAGCTCGCCGAGGAGGGCGCGCACCGTCGCCGCGTCCTCCGCCTTCCAGGCCGCGTCGATCCGGCTCATCAGGGGGTAGACGCGGACCGCGACCGCGAATTCAGCGGTTACCGGAGTCGTGGAGGCCGCTGCGAACGACTGCATCTTGTCGGCCAGCGCCGTCACGTACTCGTGACCGAGGGACTGGTCCTGGAGGTTGCCGCCGACCTCCTGTCCCCCCTGCAGCAGCATGCCGATGAGGTTCTCGACGGAGACGCTCGCCTCATGGCCGGGCGGCAACTGTTCGTGTGCGGCGCGTAGCCGTCGCAAAGCCCGGTTGATGGCCTCCGGGTCGCTGCTTCGCAAGGCTGCGAGCGCGTCGAGCGCCGAGGGCATCATGGCGTCCATGGCGACGATATCGGGGTCGTTGTCGGCCGCGGCCGACGTGCGGTCTCGGCCTTGCTGTGGGCCGGAGCGGTCCGGAGGGGCATCCGGCTCCGGACCCGCGGGGTCTTCCGTGCTCGCGGCAGGCTTGGGTCCGGCGGCGGTCGACAACATGTCCGTCAGCAGCCGCATCTGGTCCGCATGAGGAAAGCCTTCGGGTAACGAGTCGACGAACTGGCGCAGGGCGCCGGGTCCGTCGGGCCCTGAGAGAGCGGCGAACATGGTGCTCATCCGCTGCAGATGGACACGCAGTTCCGGCGCCAGCGGCAACTCCAGAGCCTCGGCCAGGAGCGTCGGAATCTCGGCCGCGACGGCCGCCATCTCCTCGGGTTTCTGGTGCGCGCCCCAGTCGAGCATGGTGGAGAAGCCGGCCTGATCGACCCCACCCCCTGCCAGTGGTACAGGCACGATCAGGCCCAGCAGGGACAGCGCGGCCCACCGCCGGTCCTCCGCATCCGTCGCCGCCCCGGTTGCGGTCCGGGGATCCCGGGCATCCCGCAGCAGCCGCCCGGCGCGCTCCCGGTCCTGCGGCACGCCGCCTCTGGCGAGGTGACGCATCGTGAGGACGATGCCGAGCTGAACCGTCACCGTGGCACGCAGTTCCGCGTCGTGCTCCAGCAACCGCATCAGCTCTTCGAGTTCGGCTATCGAGCTGTCGTACACATTCGGGTCGGCGGCTGGGGAGCCCGGCGGGTACAGCCGCAGCGCCCGCTTCGTGGCGGCCATCGCCCAGGTGCGCAGCGCCCGGACGCCCCCGCTCTCCTCGATCTCCGCGTCGGTCACATGTCCCCCTCAACCTTCCGAGCGTCTGTCCACTGCTCCCAGTTCTTCCCGCATCTCCCGCCGCAATGCGCGCAGCCGTTCCCACAGCGCGTCGATGTCGGCCTTCGCGGCGGCCGGCGAGTCGCCGGGGCGCGGTATCCCGTCGCCGAGGCGCCGCAGCCTGCCGTACAGCGCGCCCAGGCCGTGGCTGACCTCGCCCGCGATGCCGAGGACTCGCTCCGGCAAGCGCAGCTGGGCCTCCGCGTGAACCTTCCGATGCAGACTGCGGGCCTCGGCGAGCCGGTGCTGTACCTGTCCCTGGTCCTCGGTGCCGCCGAGCGCGTGGAACTGGTCGGTGAGGGTGGCCAGGTACTGGCGTGCGGCCGTGTTGAGCGCGATGCAGGTCGAGCGCTGCGCCTCGGCCTCGCTGCGCCGTGCACACAGCCGTTCCGCCCGCTCCTGTTTGCGCTGTCCGCTCCGGTCCGCGGCGCGCTGGGTCAGCAGGGCGGACAGCGGCGTGCCGACGACTCCGATGAGTGCGACCACCGCGGCGGTCGCACTACCGACGTCCATGCTGCCCCGCTCCCCGCGTCCGGCTGTTTCCCTTCACCCTGCCAGCGAAGCAGCACGGTCCGCGCAGGGTGAAGCCCTGTCCCGAAGGACGCCCAGTTCACAACCGGCATGCGCCCAAAGCCGCGGCAATCAGTGCGGAGGGGGCGTGTCGGTTCTTGCCGGTCTGGGTGGGCGGTTCGTGAGTCTATGAGTGGATGGCGCCGTGAGTGGTCTTGGGCCGGTTGACGGTCTTGAGGATGAGGCGGAGCCGGCCCAGAACAGGGTGATCTCGGGGTGGGCGAGGCGGAGGCGGAAGTCGCGGGCGGCGTGCGCGTCGTGGACGCTGGCCGGGGTGACCATCGTCATCACCAGCAGACCGGAACGTACGCAGGCGTAAGATGCGGCGTTTCGACCGGGCATCCTGAGAACCGGTCACACCAGCCCTTCGGCCAGCGACTTCAAGTTGGCGGAGGCTCACTGCTCTCCTTGCGGGTCCGGCGGTTCCTTTGCGTCAACGGATGCTGCGGGCGGCGGATGGTCGCCGAGCAGGTGCCGGGGCTGACCCGGCGTCATGGCCGGGCGGCCGGGCGTCTGCGCTCGGCGATGACGACGATCGGTCCGGCCCCGGCCGGCCGGGGCCGGGGCCCGGCTCGCCCAGCGCTTGGGCATCGCCGTAAGCCGGACGGAGCGGCTTCGTGCCAGCGCTGATCGTCCGCCAGCCGGGTGTCAGAACTGCGGGCCTACGACCGGAGGTTCCGGAATCCTGGGCTTGGGCTTGGGAGTGGGGGTGGCGAGCTGGAGATCGACGCTCACGACGCCGTCCACCGCGCGCACGAGCCGCATCACGAGGGGCAGCACTGTCGAGTCGTCCAGCGAGCCGGACAAGGTGACGACGCCTTCCGCCACCTGGACCTCGATGGCCGGCCGCCTGTTGCGGAAGAGCCGTGCGACGATCTCCTCGCGTACTTCCCGGGCGATGTCCTCGTCGTCACGGAGGTAGACCTTGAGCAGGTCCGCACGGCTGACGATGCCGGTCAGCTTCCCTTCCCCGTCCACCACGGGGAGCCGTTTGACCCGCTTGCGGGCCATCGTACGGGCGGCCTCCGCCACGCTCGCGCAGGCGTGGACGGTGACCGCGGGCGTGTTCATCAGGTCCTCGGCCGTCTTCGCGCCTGCCTTCGCCAGGTCGTCGATCGCGCGGAGCTGTTCCCAGCGCGACGGGTCGCGCCCCTTGAACTCCTCCTTCGGCAGCAGATCGGCCTCGGAGACGACCCCGATGACACGGCCTTCACCCTCCAGCACCGGCACCGCGCTGACCTTCCACTGGGCGAGTACCTTGGCGATCTCCTTGTACGGGGCGGTACGGCTCACCGCCACGACCGTCTGCGTCATGACGTCGCTCACCGTGCGCCGGGTGCTGCTCATCTCAGACTCCTCACTGGCTGGACGGCTCCGGCCGCGTGCCTCGGGCTGGGGAGGCCGGGAAACCGCTGCCCGTGTCGTCCGTGTCGTCCGTGTCGTCACGCGTGTACGTGAGGTGCTGGTGGGCGCCGACGACCCCGTCCACCGGGCGGTTCACTGCCCGACGGTCACGGCGCACGGTGCCGGGGCCGATTCCAGGGCCGATTCCAGCGTGACATCCACCGGCGTCAGCGGAATGAGCCGGTCGGCCCGGTCCGGAGGCCACTCGGCCCTCCCCGTGACAGGCGGGGAGGGAGCGACCATGGAAGAGGACCCTGGCTGGGCCCCGCCGCCTCCGGGAGGGAGATTTCCGGTGACCGTCTCACCACTGCTGGACAACGCACGCGTGGCGGAACTGGTACGTGACGCGACCGCCGCCCCGTCCATGCACAACGCGCAGCCCTGGCGCTTCCGGTACACGCGCGGAATCCGTACATTCCGGCTGTACGCGGACTTCGGGCGAACCCTGCCGCACTCCGATCCCGACGCCCGCGCCCTGCACCTGGGCTGCGGCGCCGCCCTGTTCAACCTCCGCGTCGCCGTCGCGCACATCGGCTGCCACCCGCACATCGCGCTTCTGCCGGACCCCGACGACGCGTCGCTGCTCGCGACCGTACGGCTCACGGAACCCGTCGCCGACGACGCCGGCCTGGCCCTGCTCCACCCGGCGGTCCACCAGCGGCACACCAGCCGCTACCCGTTCGCGGCGACGGAGATCCCCGACGACATCCGGACCGCCTTGGGCGACGCGGCCCGGCGCGAGGGGGCAGCCCTGGCCTTCCCTTCCTCCTGGCACCTGCGCTGGATCGAGGAGCTCGCCGAGGAGGCCGAGGCCCGCGAGCTCACCGACAACGGCAGCGAGGAGGATCTCGCTCGCTGGACGCGTATCGGGGCCGCCGAGGCCGACACGGCCACCGACGGCGTCCCGGACTATGCCTTCGGGCCGCGGAAACACGGCGGCAGGGCGCCCATGCGCGACTTCTCCGGCGGCAGACCGACGGCCGACTTCGGATCGGCCCGGTTCGAGAAGGACCCCCACCTGGCCCTGCTGACCACGGAGGGCGACCGGCCCCGGGACTGGCTCACCGCGGGCCAGGCGATGGAGCGCGTCCTGCTCGTGGCCACCCTGGACGGACTGGTCACCTCGTTCTCCACCCAGGCCCTCGAATGGCCCGACCTGCGCCGGCCCCTGCGCGACCCGTCCACCGGAACGGGCCACGTACAGATGATGCTGCGCCTCGGGTACGGCCCGAAGGGCCCCCGCGTACCACGCAGGCCCGTACGGGACGTCCTGGTCACGGAGGACTGACCACGACGCTCGGGAGGCGGTCGGCGTCACCTCAGCGAGCACTATTCGTCAAGGAGAGCGGATCATGGCAGACATCGTGGCCTACGGCGTGACCACCGACGAGCGGCCGCTGCTGGAGCGGGCCCTCGGCGGAGGCCATGACCTGAAGTGCCTGGACTTCATCCTCAACGCGGACACGGTGGCCACGGCCGCGGGACGCCGGATCGTCTGCAGCAGCGTGAACGACATCCTGGACGCGGACGTGCTGCGGACGCTCGCCGGCAGCGGCACCGAGCTGATCACCCAGAGGGCCACGGGCTACAACAACATCGACCTGGCCGCGGCCCGGGAACTGGGCCTCGGAGTCTCCCGGGTGTCCTCCTACTCGCCCTACTCCGTCGCCGAGTTCGCCTGGGCGCTGGCCCTGGCGGTCGACCGGAGGGTGCACCGGGCGGCCATGCGCACCCGCGACTTCGACTTCCGGCTCGACGGCCTGATGGGACGCGACTTCCACGGCCGCACCGCCGGCGTGCTCGGCACCGGGAAGATCGGCACCGCCTTCGCCCGCATCGCCGCCGGCTTCGGGATGCGGCTCCTCGGCCACGACATCGCGCCGGACGACACGTGCCTGGCCCTGGGCATGGAGTACGTGGACCGCAAGCGGCTGTTCGCCGAAGCCGACCTGATCAGCCTGCACGCCCCGCTGGTGCCCGCGACGCACCACGTCGTCGACACGGAGGCGCTCGCCCTGATGAAGGACGACGCCATCCTGATCAACACCAGCCGGGGCGGCCTGGTCGACGCCCACGCGCTGGTCGAAACGCTGCTGGCCGGGCGCCTGGAGGGCGTGGGCCTGGACGTGTACGAGGAGGAGGCGGGGGTCTTCTTCTTCGACAGGTCCCTGGAGGTGATGACCGATGACACGCTCGCCCGGCTGATGACCTTCGGCAACGTGCTGGTCAGCTCCCATCAGGCGTACTTCACCAGGGACGCCGTCGGTCAGATCGTCGAGGCCACGGCCGGGAACATCGCCGACCACCTCGCCGGACGGGCCGGGGAGAACACCCTTGTGCCGTCGGCCCTTCAACGGCCGACCGCGGAGTGACCGGCCCGTTTCCTTCCCGGACGCGTTTCCGCCGATTGCCCCCGGCCATTACGGTGGTGCCGGGCGGCACGCCGCCCGCTTGCTCCGGATGCTTCGGCGAGGAGACACGGTGGAGAACCACGGGAGCGAACCGGTCCGGTTGCCGCAGCTGAGGCTGGACGAGCTGCTCGAGGAGCTCCAGGCCCGGCTGGACGCGGCGCGCGGCACCCGTGACCGGGTGCACAACCTGCTCGAAGCGGTGCTGTCCGTGGGGCGCGAGCTGGACCTCGAACAGGTGCTCAGGCGCATCGTCGAGGCCGCCGTGCTGCTCGTCGACGCGCAGTACGGCGCGCTGGGCGTGATCGGCTCCGACGGCCGGACCCTGGCGCAGTTCCTCACGGTGGGGCTCACGGACGAGCAGATCACCGCCATCGGCCCCTACCCGTCGGGCCACGGCATCCTCGGCGAGCTCATCCGGAACCCGGAGCCGCTCCGCCTGACCAAGCTCTCCGAGCACCCCGCCTCGTACGGATTCCCGCCGAACCACCCGCCGATGCACAGCTTCATGGGCGTGCCCATCAGGGTCCGTGACGAGGTCTTCGGCAACCTCTACCTCACGGAGAAGAAGGCGGGAGCGGACTTCGACGACGAGGACGAGGCGGTGCTCTCCACGCTCGCCGTCGCCGCCGGCGTCGCCATCGACAACGCCCGGCTCTACGAGGAGTCGACGCGCCGTGAACGCTGGCTCAGGGCGAGCGGGACCGTCACCAACAGCCTGATGTCCGACAGTGCCCGGCCGGAGGTCATGACGCTGATCGCCGAACTGGCCAAGGAGATCACCCACGCCGAGCTCGCGACCTTCTCCGTCCCCCTCGAGGACGGCACGGCGCTGACCACCGAGGTGGTCGTCGGCGCGCACGCCGACGAACTGCGCGGCCGCACCCTGCCGACAGCGGGAACCCTGGTCGGGGCGGCGTACGCCCAGGGCACGCCCGTACACAGCGACGACGTCACCGAAGACCCACGGATCACCGCCGATGCGCAGCGGCTCCACGGGCTGGGGCCCGCCGTGGCGGTGCCGGTCACCTCGGGCGACCTGGTCCGCGGCATCCTCCTCCTGGTCCGCGGCGGAGAACAGCCCGAGTTCTCGGACGAGGAACTCGGCCCGCTGCTGGCGTTCGCCGGGCAGGCCGCGCTCGCCATGGAACTGTCCGACCGGCGCGCCGACGCCGAGCAACTGGCCCTGCTGGAGGACCGCGACCGCATCGCCCGCGACCTGCACGACCTGGCGATCCAGCGGCTCTTCGCCACCGGTATGACCCTGCAGAGCGCCAGCCGGTTCATCGACCACGCCGGGGCGGCGGAACGGGTCCAGCGGGCGATCGACGACCTGGACGAGACCGTGAAGATCATCCGGTCGGCGATCTTCGGACTGCGGTCCCGGGAGACCGCCTCGCAGCACGGGCTGCGCACCAAAGCGGTCCAGGCGGTGGGCGAGGCCGTCCCCGTACTGGGCTTCGCGCCGAGCCTGCGCATGGAGGGACTGCTGGACACCCAGGTACCCCGGGCGGCGGTCGACGACATCGTCGCGGTCCTCGGGGAAGCCCTGGCCAACGTCGCCCGGCACGCCCAGGCCCGCGCGGTCGACGTGGCCGTGGTCAACGACGGCCGCTACCTCGTTCTCACCGTCAGCGACGACGGTGTCGGCATGGCCCCCGGCGGGCACCGCAGCGGGCTCCGCAACCTCGCCGAGCGGGCCGAGCAGCACGGCGGGCTGCTGGAACTGACCGACCGGCCCGGCGGCGGCACCGTGCTCACCTGGCGCATCCCGCTGGCCGGCTGAACGATCCGCCGGAAGCGCGGACGGTCGCACAGGGCCGACTCCCGCGGGCCCCGGCAAGCGCTGGACGCCGGCGCGATCACGGATGCCGGACCGCGCCTCACCGGTGGTCCCGCGGGTGCTGCGGTGCCGCGAGCTGGCGCTCCGCCTCGGTGGCGATCACGGCCGCCTGGATGCGCCGCTCGACGCCGAGCTTGGCCAGCAGGCGCGAGACATGGTTCTTCACCGTCTTCTCGGACAGGAACAGCCGCTTGCCGATCTCACGGTTGGTCAGCCCCTCCCCGACCAGACCGAGGATGTCGCGTTCGCGTGGGGACAGATCGGCCAGCCGCTCGTCCTCGGGCTCGCCGGTTTCCTGATCACCCCGCAGGCTGCTCATCAGCCGGGTGGTGGTCGCGGGGTCGAGCATGGACTGCCCGGACGCGACCGTACGGATCGCGGCGACGAGATCCGAGCCTTTGATCTGCTTGAGCACGTACCCCGCCGCACCAGCCATGATCGCGTCCAGCAGCGCGTCGTCATCGTCGAACGAGGTGAGCATCAGACAAGCCAGATCCGGTACGCGCGAGCGCAGTTCCCGGCAGACGGAGATGCCGTCGCCGTCCGGCAGGCGCACGTCCAGCACCGCGACGTCCGGGCGCAGTGCCGGACCCCGGGCCAGGGCGTGGGCGATGCTGTCGGCCTCGCCGACCACGCTGATGTCGTCCTCGGCGTCGAGCAGATCGCCGATGCCCCGCCGTACGACTTCGTGGTCGTCCAGCAGGAACACCCGGATCGGCCGCTCCCGCGAGAACCCTCCTGGCTGCTCCATGATCGGCTCCCTGCTGAAGGCGGGTACGGCACTCCTTTCTGTGAGCATGATCTGCCACCGGCCGATCCGCCAGGGGCCGAACGGCCCCATGCACCGCTCCCGAAGGGCGTGTCCACCGCGGTGTGCCGGGAGTGGGCCGGTCGGCCGCGGGAGCGGGCCGGTCGGCCTCTCGTGATCCGGGGGCCACGAACGGAGCATGGGAAAGAGCCCGAGGACGGCCCGCGGGCCATGGGACCAGGGAGGCACGACGCCATGAGGACGAGGATCGGACTGCCGACCATGACGTGCCGGCTCGACGCCCTTCCAGACGCGGAGCACGACCGGCTCATGACACTGTCACGCGAGGTGTCCTTCCCGGCCGGCACACGCCTCTTCGAGGAGAACCGCCCGGCAAACCGGTTCTGGATCATCCGGCACGGCGCCGTGGCACTGGACGCCCACGTGCCGGGACAGCGCCCGGCGATCCTCGAGACCCTGGGGGAGGGAGACCTGCTCGGATGGTCGTGGCTGTTCCCGCCTCACCTGTGGCACCTGGGCGCCGAGGCCGTCAGCCCCGTGGACGCCCTGGAGTTCGACGCGGGGGCCGTACGGCGCCTGTGCGCCGAGAACCCGCGCCTCGGCTACATGTTCACCCTCGCCTGCGCGCAGGTGATCGGCCACCGCCTCGACCGGGCCCGCACCCGCCTGCTCGACCTGTACGGCCCGTACGGGAGCGGGGTCCGCTGACGCCGACCTGACCACCGCGTCCGCCGGGCCGCGGCCGAGCACCGGCTGCAGAGTGCGGCCTCCTCCCGGCCGAGGCGCGTGCTGCCCATTCCGCACCAGGCCGACCCTGGGGACGGCTGAGGGAAGACGCAGTCTTCCACCACCGGGGTGGTCAGTCCGCGGGTACGGACGGTGTCCACGATCACACGGGCCAGTGGCTCGCGGCAGGGGCCGACGCGGCACCGCGCCCGCCCACTGCCGCCACCGAACTCGCTGCCGAGGCCGGCATGGGACAGTCCGCCTGCTCCCGCCGACTCCGCCTGCTGCGCGACTCGGCCTGGCCACCGGCGCTCGCAGAGGCCGCTCCGTCGCCTACGTCCTGCACCACATCGAGCATCTACGCCCCGGCGTGACCGACGTGCCGGTCACGACCATCGAGCCGAGCGACGGGCAGGCCGGCGCGCCGGGCACCTGAGAGCCCGGGCCCCTGGCCTTCGCCATCCCGTGCGGTCGACGGGGTGGGCCAGCAGCGGGACCTCCGGGTGCGCCTGCATCGCGCGGCGCAACGCGCTGTCGATCCGGTGCACGCGGCACAGGTCATCGGCCGCCACAGGGCCGACGCCCGCTCCAGGAACGCCGGAAGGCCACGTCTTCACGTCGAACCATGGGAAGAAGGCCTCCACTTCACAGCCTCGCAGCGCCGCTTGGGCGAAGGCGAAGAACGCGAGGTCCTCGTCCGCCCGTCCGCCGGTGAGCTCCACGATGACCCGAGCAGGACCGGGCCGGTCGTTCCTGGAACCGTGACACACGTGCAGGACGCGCAGCGATGCCCCGAGCCGTACTGCCGTGCCAGCTGCCCGGTCCACGGCCACAAGGCCCGCCGCCGAGCCGTCGGCCCCTGCCACGACGTGGAGTTCCATCGCGCTCACCACCTTCTGTCCGTTCGCCCGATGCCTTCCACGGTCGGCTGTGGCGCGTCATCCGGGTAGGGGCGGCCCGGTCCTTCGCGGGGGCCCTTCGGACCGTAGTGCGGATCCCTGCGGCCTCTGGGCGGTGAACAAGGCCGGTCGCACGCTGACGAAACGACAGAACACCGGTAGCCATGGGCGTCCCACCTCCCGTCGGCGCCCATGGGCCGGCGTCCGAAGTTCACGCCCGAGGAGGGAACATGCCCGAGGTGGACACGAACCGGCCGGGCCGCGTGCTGCTCGGCTTCGACGGCTCCGGCCCCACGGTGCGCGCTCTCGACCACGCGGTCGACGCGGCGCTCCGACGAGGCACCGAACTCGTGATCCTCTGCGGCTGGCCCTGGGGCAGGGCTCTGGCCCCCGCGTCCGCCGTGGTGAGCGGCGACGGACGGACCCTGTGCGAGACGGCACGCGATGCGCTGGACATGGCTGTGGCGCGGGTGCGGAGGAAGGCCACCGGTCTGACGGTCACGCCGGTCCTGACTGCCGAACTCGCGGAGTCCGCCCTGGTGCGGTACGGGCGCACCGCCTCCCTCGTCGTCCTCGGCTCCCGGGGGCACGGCGGCTTCGCGGGGCTGCTGCTCGGGTCGGTGACGCAGCGGGTGACGGCGCACAGCACGGCCCCCGTACTGGTCGCCCGTGGCGTCCCCCGGCCGCCACGGGGCACCGTGCTCGTCGGCCTCGCCTCCGACGCGGACACCGCCGCGCTGCGCTTCGGCTTCGAGGAAGCTGCCCGGCGGGACGCGAGCCTGTGGGTGGTGCACGCGTGGCGTTTCCCTGCGTTGCCGGGCGTGGAGCCGTCCGGACGTCTGCTCTGGGACGACGCGGAGGTGCTGGCGAAGTCGGCCGAAGCCGTACCGCAGTTCGCGGTCGCGCCGCTGCGGGACGAGTTCCCCGGTGTCCCGGTCCGCACCGAGGCGATGTGCCTGAGCGCCGGGCACGCCCTGGTGGAGGCGAGCCGTGAGGCCGAGCTCGTCGTCCTGGCCGCCCACCGCCGCCCACAGCGGCTCGGCCTCCGGCTGGGCCCGGTCACCCACGCGCTGCTGCAGCACGCGCACTGCCCGGTGACCGTCGTCCCGACCGACTGACGCACTGTCAATCAGAAAAGAAGGCCGCCGTGAAACACCGGCGCATCGACCAGGTCATGACCCGCGGGTGCGCGACGGCGTCGTGAACCTCATGGGCACGCTGGAGCGCGGCAGCGAGGTGGCCGTCGCCGTTGGCCTCACCAGGCGCGTCGACGGCGTGGTGGACGTCGTCGACAACCCCCGCTTCCGGACGGACGACTCCCGTACGAGGCCGGTGGACAGGGCCGCGGGCGAGGTCTCGGAGGAGTGGCTGCGCGGTCTGTGAGGCGACAGGAAGCCGTTGGGGTCCGCCGGGAAATCCCGGCAGGCCCCAGCGCTGCGACGACCGACGCCTGCCTTACGGTGCGAGGCCCATGACCCGGACAACGGCCCGGGGGCCGACAACTCGTCGAGCCGTCGGCCCCAGTCGTGCTCCCGCGCCGGCGGGAGCACGAGCGCTCACGCGGACCAGGTCCAGTCCGTCACCTCGGGGAGGTCTGTACCGTGTTCGCGGATCCATGCCGCGTGCCGTGTGCGGGCGTCCGTCATGGCCTGCCGCAGGGAGGCCGCGCGCACGGCCAGGCCGGGGACGCGGTCGATGACGTCCATCACCAGGCGGTAGCGGTCGAGGTCGTTGCGGATCACCATGTCGAACGGGGTCGTGGTGGTGCCGATCTCCTTGTAGCCGCGCACGTGCAGGTGGGCGTGGCCCGCGCGGCGGTAGGCCAGGCGATGGATGAGCCAGGGGTAGCCGTGGTAGGCGAAGACGACCGGCTTGTCACGGGTGAACAGCGCGTCGTACTCGCTGTCGGGCATCCCGTGCGGGTGTTCCTCCGCGGGCAGCAGCCGGGCCAGGTCGACGACGTTGACCACGCGCACGGCCACGTCCGGCAGTTGATGCCGGATGATCTGGGCCGCGGCCAGCACCTCCTGGGTGGGGACGTCTCCGGCTCCCGCGAGGATGACGTCCGGCTCGCGGGAGCCGTCCTCGGTTCCTGCCCACGGCCAGACTCCGGCGCCACGGGCGCAGTGGACCCGTGCCTGGTCCATGCTCAGCCAGTCGAAACAGGGCTGTTTGCCGGCGACGATCACGTTCACGTAGTCGCGGCTGCGGAGCGCGTGGTCGGCCACGGACAACAGGGTGTTGCTGTCCGGTGGCAGGTAGACCCGTACGACCTCGGGGCTCTTGCTGAGGACGTGGTCGACGAAACCGGGGTCCTGGTGGGAGAAACCGTTGTGGTCCTGGCGCCAGACGTGCGAGGTGAGCAGGTAGTTGAGCGAGGCGATGGGGCGCCGCCAGGGCAGCCGGCGGGAGACCCGCAGCCACTTGATGTGCTGGTTGACCATCGAGTCGACGATGTGCACGAAGGCTTCGTAGCAGGAGAACAGGCCATGCCGGCCGGTGAGAAGGTAGCCCTCCAGCCAGCCCTGGCAGGTGTGTTCGGAGAGGATCTCCATGACGCGGCCGTGCCGGTCCAGGTACTCGTCCGTCGGCAGCGTCGTGGCCTGCCAGGCCTTGCCGCTGGCCCGGTACACGGCCTGGAGCCGGTTGGAGGCGGTCTCGTCGGGACCGACGATCCGGAAGTCGCGACGCCCGCTGGTGGCCTCCATGATGTGTTCGAGCAGTTCACCGAGGACGCGCGTGGGCTCGTGGAGGGTCGCGCCGGGCTTGTCCACCGGAACGGCGAAGCGGTCGAGCGGCGGTACCGGCAGATCGCGCAACAGCAGGCCACCGTTGGCGCGGGGCGTCGCACCGAGCCGCCGGCTGCCCTCCGGCACGCACGCCAGGACCGTCGGCCTGGGCCGCCCGTGCTCGTCGAAGAGCTCCTCCGGCCGGTAGGAGCGCAGCCACGTCTCCAACTGCCGCAGGTGTTCGGCGTTGTCGCGGACTCCGGCCAGCGGGACCTGATGGGCGCGCCAGGTGCCCTCGACCGGGAGGCCGTCGACTTCGGCCGGACCGGTCCAGCCCTTGGGCGTCCGCAGCACGATCATGGGCCAGCGGGGCCGTTCGGTGACCCCTTCGTCCCGCGCGGTGCGCTGGAGCAGGGCGATCCGGTCGAGCGCGGTGTCCATGGCCGCGGCCATGGCCCGGTGGACGGCGAGGGGATCGTCGCCGGTCACGTGGAGCGGTTCGTGCCCGTAGCCGCGCAACAGCTCGTCCAGTTCGGGCTCGGGGAGGCGGGAGAGCACGGTCGGGTTGGCGATCTTGTAGCCGTTGAGGTGGAGGACGGGCAGCACCGCGCCGTCGTGCACCGGGTCGAGGAACTTGTCGGAGTGCCAGGCCGCGGCCAGCGGCCCGGTCTCGGCCTCGCCGTCGCCGACGACACACACGACCACCAGATCCGGGTTGTCGAAGGCGGCGCCGTAGGCGTGCGAGAGGGAGTAGCCCAGTTCCCCGCCCTCGTGGATCGACCCGGGCGTCTCGGGGGCCACGTGGCTGGGGACGCCGCCGGGGAAGGAGAACTGCCGGAACAGCCGCGCCATGCCGTCCGCGTCCCGGCTCACATCGGGGTAGGTCTCGGAGTACGTGCCCTCCAGCCAGGAGTTCGCCAGCACCGCGGGGCCGCCGTGCCCGGGTCCCCAGACGCACAGGGCGTCCAGGTCACGGGCCCGGATGACCCGGTTGAGATGGGTGTGGACGAGGTTCAGACCGGGCGAGGTGCCCCAGTGGCCGAGGAGCCGCGGCTTGACGTGCTCCGGCCGGAGCGGCTCCCTCAGCAGAGGGTTGCCCATCAGATAGATCTGCCCGACGGCCAGGTAGTTCGCGGCACGCCAGTGCAGATCCAGGGCCTGGACCTCGTCGTCGGTGATTCCGGCCGGTGCCGTCGTCGGGACGTCCCGCATGACTGTCTCCAGAAGGTGGATGGGGTCCGTGGTCTGCCGCTCAGCCTGCTCGTGGAACGACGATGGTCACCAGGGCCGACCGGAGATTGCCCGGGACCCGTCCGGCCCTATGACACCGGGCCGCGGCGGGCAAGGGCAGCACATCAAACGGGTCACCGAACGGCTCAGCCCGCGCAGCGCGCGGGTCGCGGCGCTTCCTGTCCCGACCGAGCGGGAGCGCACACAGTGGCACTTCCAGCGCTACGTGGCGGAGCTGCCCGCAGGGGTCTGCACCGACGCCGAGTACGGACGGTTCCTGGACCAGTGCCCCGTCTTCGAACGCCCGAGCCTGTGGGAGGGTCGGCGGACGACCCCCACGACTCACCCCGGAACAGATCGAACAAGCGCAACAGCTCTACGACTCCGGCACCCCGGTCCCGAAGATCGCCCGCACCTTCAAAGCCGCACCCGCCACCATCTACTGCCACATCACGCTCAAAGCGGCGAGATGACGCCCGCGCGGGACACCGCTGGGTCTCTGCGAGACCGGTGCCCAACACGGCTTGGCCCCCTGAGGCAGAGCAGATCGTGTTGTGACTCGCACAAGCCCGGTGGGAGACTACGTCGCCGGTCGATGCCAGCCTGACGGACACCTGGGGGAAAATGAAGGACTGGATACCCTTTCTGGAAGCATTGATCTGGCCGATCGTGGTGCTGACCCTCGCGTTCAAGTTCCGCGCCGGGCTGGGGCGACTCATCGAAGCGATCAACAGCAGAGTCGAGCGGGGCGACTCCTTTGAGGCGGGGGCATCAGGGATCAAGCTCGGGCCCTCGTCCCCGCAGACCCCGACCGGGGCTGAGCCCCAGCCAGGCGCGCAGCCCGTTCTTGAAGTGCCGCCGCCGCTAGCCGAACTGACCGAGGCCCCGGCCGAAGCCGTTCCCAGAGTTCATCTGGTTCACAGCGCGCACCGCGACAGCGCAATCGACCGAAACGGCTACAGGTACTTCCGGCTTCGCATCGCCCTTGAGGGCGACAGCGACTCTGATCTCGACCGTGTCACCAAGGTCGTCTACCACCTGCACCCGACATTCAGGGACCCTGACCGCATCGTCACGAATCGCTCGACCGGCTTCGAGCTCACCACAGCAGCCTGGGGAACGTTCAACCTGACAGCCGATGTCTACATGAGGGGCAGCTCCGAGCCCCTCCGGCTGGAGCGATACCTGAATTTCTGACCGCGCGACCAACCTCAGCCGAGACTGCAACCGTGAGGTCGGTCTCGGTCCGCTCACACCTGCTCGAAGCAGCTAAATGATGCTCGCAGACACGATGAGCTGAGACACCGGCCCCGGACCGTCTCAGCACACAATGCATCATGCCTGCTCAGAGCGCTGACCGAGAGCTAGATCCCATGAAACAGGACACTCGTTGCAGTAGCCCCTCATCAGCGCGGTCAGAATGTTGGCGAGCCGCGGTGCGACATCGACGAGGGCGTGGGCCAGTTCGGGGGTGTCCTGGTAGAAGCGGCGCAGTTCGGTGCCCGGCGCGGCCATCTGCCACAGTGCGCCGGCCATGGCGGTGGCGGTGGCGACGACGTTGCCGCCCTGTTCGCCTGTGAGGTCCAGGGCACCGTGCAGGGCTGCGCTGACTGCCCCTGCCTCGGCGATGGCGATCAGCTTGAAGGACCGGACGGCGGTGAAGGACACCCCGCGCTCCAGGTTCAGCGGCGTGTGGGCGAGCAGGTCGCAGAACAGCGGGCGTGCGACCAGCGAGTCGGCGAGGATGCCCGCGACGGCGGCGATCCGTGTCTCGGGCTCCGCCGGGCGTCCGTCGCCCAGTTCGCCGAGCCGCTCCCGCACATCCTGCGACCACTGGGCCCACTCGCTCGCGGCCAGGCGCAGGAAGATCTCTTCTCTGGTCTCGAAGTAGCGCAGCATCGCCGACTTGTGCATGCCGACCGCCGCGGCGATGTCGGTGAGGGTCACCGCGCGGACGCCGTGCTCGCCGGCGAGGCGTGCGGCAGCCTCCAGGATCGACGTCTCGCGGGCGCGCTTGGCTTCGGCGCTTCGGGCGCGTTCGAACTGCGGAGTGGTCACCCGCACAGCTTACCGCAACCATGTTGCGGTATTGATGTCATCGTGTTCTGCTGGGAGGAGGTGTCATCCCGGGCGCGCCCGACGTCGACCGTCCCGGGGTGTGGGCTCTACGGAGAGGCGCCGGACGCCGGGCAGCCCACATGTTCCTCGGTGGTTCGACCGCGGGGTGCGGCCCAGCGGCACCCGGTCGCGCGTCGGGCCGGCCGGCGTGAAGATGCTCCTGCTGGACGTCGACGACGAGGAGGCCGACCTGGCGTCGGTGAACTCGCCAAGTCCCGGTTCGGCCGGGTCGACGCGCTGATCAGCAACGCCGGGTACTACCAGGCCGGGCCGCTGGAGGGCGCGACGATGGACCAGGTTCACCGCCAGTTCCAGACCAACGTCTTCGGCCTGATCGCCCTGACCGAGGCGTTCGTACATGGTCACCGGCGGCGACGCCCGCACGGTCCGCTACTGCAGCGGCCCGGACGGCGAGGCGATCCCGCGCGTCAAGCGGCTGCTCGGCCAGGGCTGGTGCTGGCAGGAGTTCAGCGCCCACAACCGTGGCGAGACCACCCCCCTATGGAACGCGCTGATGTCCCAGCCCGTCGCGGCGCCGACGGACGAACGCTGAACGACCCGCACGTCCCGGCGGGCATGGCGGACACCCACGCCTAACGCAACCTGGTTGCGGTAATAGTGAAACGGTGTTGTACTAGACCCATGGCTACGCAACCGAACACCTGGTTCATCACCGGCTCCTCCCGCGGCTTCGGCCGCTCCCTGGCCGCCGCGGCCCTCAAGGCCGGCGACGCCGTCGTGGCGACCGCCCGCAGGCCTGAACAGCTCGCCGACCTGGCCGCCGAGTACGGCGACCGGGTGCTCCCGGTGGCCCTGGACGTGACCGACGCCGCCGCGGCCGAGGCCGCGCTCACCGCCGGGCTCGAGAAGTACGGGCGGATCGACGTGGTGGTCAACAACGCCGGCTACGCCAACCTCTCACCGGTGGAGACCACCGACGAGGCCGACTTCCGCCGACAGTTCGAGACCAACTTCTGGGGCGTCTACAACGTCTCCCGGGCCGCGCTGCCGCTGCTGAAGAAGCAGGGCGCGGGCATCGTGATCCAGTTCTCCTCGATAGGCGGACGCGTCGGAGGCGCCCCCGGGCTCGGCTCCTACCAGGCGGCCAAGTTCGCCGTCGACGGGTTCACTCGCGTCCTGGCGGCCGAGACCGCGCCGCTCGGGATCCGCTACCTCGTGGTCGAGCCGGGCGGCTTCGCCACCGACTGGGCCGGTGCCTCCATGCAGGTCGAGGACGTCCCCCAGGAATACCGCGAGACGGTCGGCGCCCTGGGGGAACTGCTGCGCGGCGGCGGCGCCGTGCAGGGCGACCCCGACCGGGCCGCGGACATCCTCGTGCGGATCGTCCACGCCGACAACCTGCCCGGCCATCTGCTCCTGGGCGCCGGCGCGGCGCACATGGCCCTGGACCACTCCCGCAGCCAGATCGCCGAAGCCACAGCCTGGCAGGCCGTCTCCGCCTCCGCCGACACCGGCGCCGACTACCCGGTCGACCTGCCCACCACGCGCTAGGCCCCGCTACCGGCGTCCGGAGCGGCGCGCAGGTCGGTGCGGTTGACGAACGAGTGCCGCACCCGGCGCGGCACCGCCTCGACCGGAGTGGGAACAAGGGCCTTGGCAATCCTCATTCTTGCTGGTCGTGAGCACTTTGCGTTTTACCTGACCGCCTGTCGGGCACCACACTTCATGACGTGACGATGGGGTGAATGCGATGCCTCTTGAGGGCGAATACGAGCCGAGTCCGGCGCAGTGGGTGCGCGATCAGGTCGAGCTGTACGAGAGTTCGGGCGGCACGCGGGGATCGACGCTCTGGGACACGGGCCTGCCCGTCGTCATTCTCACGACGCGTGGCGCGAAGAGCGGCAAGATCCGCAAGATCCCGTTGATGCGTGTGGAGCACGAGGGGCAGTACGCGGCCGTGGCCTCGAAGGGTGGCTACCCACGTCACCCGGTCTGGTACTTCAACGTCAAGTCCGACCCGCGCGTGGAGCTCCAGGATGGGCCCGTACGCCGGGACATGACGGCCCGTGAGATCACCGGGGACGAGAAGGCCGAGTGGTGGGAGCGCGCGGTCGCCGCGTATCCGCCGTACGCCGAATATCAGGAGAAGACCGACCGTGTGATCCCCGTCTTCGTGCTGGAGCCCGCGCGCGGGTAGGACCCGGCGCTTCTTCACCCGACCTTCGTCGCGTCAGATAGTGGCCACCAGTAGATCCTCCCCGCTTGACGGGCGAAGGCCGTCGGCCCGATCGGCGTCGTCGATGAGTTCGGTCGGCAGCACGAATGTCATGGCGAGCGTCGAGCCGGGGGCGAGTCCGGCTAGCCGGCGCAGGGTCGTCGCAGTGGCGTCTTTGGTGAGGTACATGGTGACGCCGGTGCAGGCGACGACCGCCTGCGGACCGGGATCGAAGCCGGTGTCGGACAACTGCTCCCACCAGTCCCCGCCCGCCTCGAAGTCGACGATACGCCGGGGTAACTGGCTTGTGCGGTGGTGCTGCAGACCCCGCGCGGACTGTCGGACGTCGGTCCGCCACCCGAAAAGCGGCGCAGCTTCCGCTACTTCTGAGCACCGCCTCCTGGCATGCCATGGAAGGCCGCACCCTCACAAAGCGCCTTACTGCTCGACTTCACGGAGGTAGTCATGGGTCTTCGAATCAAATCCATCCTCACGATCGGTCTCTCGGCGTCGGCACTCTCGATGACGCTCTTCGCTGCTCCCGCGCTGGCCGATGGTCCCGTCACCCGGCAGCCGGGCGAACCGGTCTGCGTCAACGGATTCGCGTGCTTCTACGAGACTCCCTGGGAAGGGAAGACGTCGTGGTACGCCGGTCCCGGATCGAAATGCGTCACGCTTCCTTTCCCTGCCTACGGCGTATTCAACCTGACCGACAAAAGACTCGACATGTACGCCACCGCCGACTGCACGGGTGACGCGCTCTCGGAACCGGCCGACAACTTCCACACCTGGCAGTCCTGGCAACCGCGCATGAGCTTCCGCGCAGTCTGAAGCGAATACCGCCCCCCCACGCGGGGAGACGAGGCCCCCCGCGTGGGTGCGGTCGACGCGTCAGTGGCTCATGCGTGTGGTGCCCCCGTCTCCGTCAGCTCGCCGTCGGCGACCCGCAGCCATCGGTCGACGCCGATCCGTTCGAGGAAGCGCTCGTCGTGGCTGACCACCACGAACGCCCCGCGGTAGCACTTCAGGGCGCTCTCCAGCTGGCTCACGCCGACCAGGTCGAGGTTGTTCGTCGGCTCGTCCAGCAGTAGCAGCTGCGGGGCCGGTTCGGCGCACAGGACGCAAGCGAGCGTGGCGCGCAGACGTTCGCCGCCGGAAAGTACGTGCACGGGCAGGTGCGCCCGGGTGCCGCGGAACAGGAAGCGCGCGAGCAGGTTCATCCGCTCCGCCTCCGGCCGGTGCGGGGCGAACGCCGTGAAGTTCTCGGCCACGGTGCGGTCGGGGTCGAGCAGGTCCAGGCGCTGTGACAGGGAGGCGATCCGCCCGTCGGCGCGCTTGATGGTCCCGCCTTCCAGGGTGAGTTCACCGGCGATCAGCCGCAGCAGGGTGGTCTTGCCCGCACCGTTGGGCCCGGTGAGCGCGATGCGCTCGGGACCGCGGATCGTGAGATCGGCACCTTCCCCCGCGAACAGGTTCCGCTCGCCGCGGCGGATCTGCATCCGCTCGCCCAGGACGACGGTGCGTCCGGCGGGGACGTCGGTGTCGGGCAGTTCCAGGGTGAGCCGCTGTTCGTCCCGCAGGGCGCGTCCGGCTTCGTCGAGCCGGGCCTGTGCCTCGTGTACGCGGGTGGCGTGCGTCTGGCCCGCCCGTCCGGCGGACTCCTGGGCGCCGCGCTTCATGGTCCCGGCGAAGATGCGCGGCAGGCCGGCGCTCTTGAGGTTGCGGGCGGCGTTGCTCGCGCGGCGCTCGGCCCGCTCGCGGGCCTGCTGCATCTCGCGCTTCTCCCGCTTCAGTTCCTGCTCGGCGTTGCGTACGTTCTTCTCCGCGACCTCCCGCTCGGCCTGCACGGCCTGCTCGTACCCGGTGAAGTCGCCCCCGTACAGCCGCAGTTCACCCCGGTCGAGTTCGGCGATGCGCTCCATACGGTCCAGCAGGGCCCGGTCATGGCTGACGAGCAGCAGACTGCCCTTCCAGTCCGAGAGCACGTCGTAAAGCCTGTGGCGGGCTTCGAGGTCGAGGTTGTTCGTCGGCTCGTCCAGCAGCAGTACATCGGGGCGCTTGAGCAACTGCGCCGCCAGACCGAGGCCGACGATCTGGCCACCGCTGAGCGTGCCCAGGGTCCGGTCGAGGGTGAGGTGGGCGAGACCGAGCCGGTCGAGCTGGGCGCGGGTGCGCTCTTCGATGTCCCAGTCGTCGCCGATGGTGGTGAAGTGCTCCTCGCTCACGTCGCCGGACTCGACGGCGTCGATGGCACGGATCACCGAGTCGACGCCCAGGACCTCGGCCACGGTCGGTTCGCCGGTCAGGGGGAGGGCCTGCGGGAGGTAGCCGATCGTGCCGTTCACGGCCAACGAACCTGCTGATGGCCGCAGTTCACCGGCGATCAGCTTCAGCAGCGTGCTCTTGCCGGAGCCGTTGGGCGCCACAAGGCCCGTACGGCCGGCGCCGACAGTGAAGGACAGGTCCTTGAAGACCGGGGTGTCATCGGGCCAGGAGAAGGACAGCTGGGAGCAGATGACGGAAGCGTCGGACATGGGGATGACCTCGTGAGGGAAAGAGGGCAGAGCGCTCCACGGGGTAACCGGGGTAACCGAGGTACGGAAACCGCGCATGGAGGGCGCTGCGCCTGAGACAGGAAAAGGGGACGACGAGATGACCACGACGGCGGCTGCCGAAGTGCGCCTGCCGGTGGTCGGTCAGCTCCGGGTATCACCCGGAGATGTCGTCGTCACCCGCCATGTCTGACTCCTCAACGAAGGGCTGTTGCCTCGACACCGTATCAGGCTCCGCGCGGTTGCCCGAGGGCCCCCTTCTCTCTCCTCTGCCGCCGACGTGAAGGCCCGCGGTCCGTGGCCGAATCCATGGTCCGCCCGTACCGTCCGCGAAGCGCCCGCGCCGAAGACTCGGAAATTCCATAGCCCGCTCCGTGATTCCGTGAGCCTGCCGAGCGTTGGGTGGGGACCTGTGGTCCTCGACCGGCTTTGTCCGTGGCAGTGAAAGGGGACCGAATGTCCAGGCGCGCGCTGATCACCGGAATCACCGGGCAGGACGGCTCGTATCTCGCCGAGCATCTGCTCGCCGAGGGCTACCAGGTATGGGGTCTGACCCGAGGTCAGGCCAACCCGCGCAAGGACCGGGTGGCCAAACTGATACCCGACCTCGCCTTCGTGGACGGTGACCTGATGGACCAGGGCAGCCTGGTCTCGGCTGTCGACCTGGTGCAGCCGGACGAGGTCTACAACCTCGGGGCCGTCTCCTTCGTACCCATGTCCTGGCAGCAGCCGGAGCTCGTCACCGAGGTCAACGGCACCGGCGTGCTGCGCATGCTGGAGGCCATCCGCATGGTGAGCGGCCTGGGCAAGTCCACAGGCGGAGGCGATGGCCACGGCCAGATCCGCTTCTACCAGGCCTCCTCCTCGGAGATGTTCGGGAAGGTGGTGGAGGCGCCGCAGAGCGAGCGGACCCCCTTCCATCCGCGCAGCCCCTACGGGGTGGCCAAGGCATACGGCCACTACATCACCCAGAACTACCGCGAGTCCTACGGGGTGTTCGGGGTGTCGGGGATCCTCTTCAACCACGAGTCCCCCCGTCGCGGCGCGGAGTTCGTGACCCGGAAGATCTCCCTGGCGGTCGCGCAGATCAAGCTGGGCCTGCAGGACAAGCTGCCGCTCGGCAACCTCGACGCGGTGCGCGACTGGGGCTTCGCGGGGGACTACGTCCGCGCGATGCACCTGATGCTGCAGCAGGACAGGGCCAAGGACTACGTGGTGGGCACCGGCCGGATGCACTCGGTGCGGGATGCCGCACGCATCGCCTTCGAGGCCGCGGACCTGGACTGGGAGGAGCACGTCGTGGTGGACCCGGCGCTGGTGCGGCCCGCCGAGGTCGAGACGCTGTGCGCCGACTACGGCAACGCCCGCCGCGAGCTGGGCTGGGAGCCCGAGACCGACTTCGCGGAGCTGATGCGGATGATGGTGGAGTCCGATCTCCGCCAGGCCGGTCTCGAGCGTGGCCACGACGAGTTGCTCGCCGCGGCGGGCTGGTAGGGCTCGCCGGAAAACACCTGCTCACACCCGTCGTGGACCCAGGGTCGGCCGACTCTACGGGTTTTCGTGGCCACGCCCGCCGACACTGGGCGCGTGGTGTGCGGGACGTGGAGCAGTGCCCCGTGCGGGGCCTCCAGACGAATCGCTCGCTGTGGAACAGCCATCCCGGGTGCCGGATGTCCACATCGAAATCCTCTGCTGTCCGTCGGTCTTGAGATGGGTTGAGTTGAACGTGGCGAAGATGGACAAGGAACAGAAGCTCCGGGACTACCTGAAGCGGGCGAGCGCCGATCTGCGGCGTTCCCGGCAGCGGGTGGGCGAACTGGAGGCAGCGGCCCGTGAGCCCATCGCGATCGTGGGCATGAGCTGCCGCTTCCCCGGGGGTGTGACGACCCCCGAGGAACTCTGGACCATGCTCGTCGCCGGCGAGGACGGCATCACCGAGGCCCCCGCCGACCGCGGCTGGGAGCTGCAGGCGAACGCCGAGGAGGCCGGGATCGCGGAGAAGTTCTCCGGCGGGTTCCTGCACGACGCGGCCGAGTTCGACGCCGGATTCTTCGGGATCTCCCCGCGCGAGGCGCTCGCGATGGACCCCCAGCAGCGGGTGCTGCTGGAGTCCTCCTGGGAGGCCTTCGAACGGGCCGGCATCGACCCGGCCGCGGTCCGCGGCACCAGGACGGGCATGTTCGTCGGGGCCATGCCCCAGGACTACCGGGTGGGCCCGGACGACGACGTCCAGGGCTTCACCCTGACGGGCCAGGCCACCAGCGTCCTGTCGGGCAGGCTCTCCTACTTCTTCGGGGCCGTCGGCCCGGCCGTGACGGTCGACACCGCCTGCTCGTCCTCCCTGGTGGCCCTGCACCTGGCCGCCCACTCCCTGCGCCAGGGCGAGTGCTCCCTGGCGCTGGCCGCGGGCGTCACGGTGATGTCCACACCCACGACGTTCGTGGAGTTCGCCCGCCAGGGCGGGCTGGCCGCCGACGGGCGCTGCCGCTCCTTCGCCGACGCAGCCGACGGTACCGGCTGGGCCGAGGGCGTGGGCGTACTGGTCCTGGAACGGCTCTCGGAGGCCCGGCGCAACGGGCACGAGGTGCTGGCCGTCGTACGGGGCTCCGCCGTCAACCAGGACGGTGCCTCCAACGGGCTGACCGCCCCCAACGGCCCCTCCCAGCAACGGGTGATCGAGCAGGCGCTGGCCAACGCGCGGCTCTCGGCCGACGCGGTCGACGTCGTCGAGGCGCACGGCACGGGGACCACCCTGGGCGACCCGGTCGAGGCCCAGGCGCTGATCGCGACCTACGGCCGCAACCGCGCCGAGGACCGCCCGCTGCTGCTGGGCTCCGTCAAGTCGAACCTCGGCCACACCCAGGCGGCGGCCGGCATGGCAGGCATCATCAAGATGGTGCTGGCCATGCGGCACGGCACACTGCCCCGCACACTGCACGTCGACGCGCCGTCCTCGCACGTGGACTGGACGGCGGGGACCGTACGCCTGCTGACCGAGCAGGCCCCCTGGCCACGGGGCGGGGAACCGCGCCGGGCCGGCATCTCCTCGTTCGGGATCAGCGGCACCAACGCGCACACGATCCTGGAGGAGGCGCCGTCGTCCGAACAGGCCCCCGAGACCGGGGAGAAGGACGCAGGGGACGCGGGGGAGAGCGCCGCGGTCGCCGCACCCGCCGAGCCCATCGCCGCGGGCGCCGCCCCGTGGCTGCTCTCCGGACGCACCCGGGAGGCCCTGCGCGCCCAGGCGGCCCGGCTGCTGGCCTTCCTCACCTCCCGTCCCGAGCTCGCACCCGTGGACGTGGCCCACTCGCTGGCCACGGCCCGCTCGGCCTTCGAGCACCGCGCCGCGTTCACCGCCGCCGACCGCGACCGGGCCCTCGAAGCCCTCACCGCGCTGGCCGACGGCGAACCGGCGCCGGGCCTGGCCCACGGCACGGTGCAGGGCCGCGCCAAGCTCGCCTTCCTCTTCGCCGGCCAGGGCTCCCAGCGGCCGGGCATGGGGCGTGAACTCCACGCCCGCTTCCCCGTCTTCGCCGCCGCGCTCGACGAGATCCTCGCTCACTTCGACGAGGGCCTCGAACAGCCCCTCAAGGACGTCCTGTTCGCCGCCGAGGGCACGCCCGAGGCCGAGCTGCTGAACGAGACCGGCTACGCGCAGCCCGCCCTGTTCGCGATCGAGGTCGCGCTGTACCGGCTGGCCGAATCCCTCGGCGTCAAGCCGGACTTCCTCGCCGGGCACTCCATCGGCGAGATCGCGGCCGCGCACGTCGCCGGGGTCTTCTCGGCCGCCGATGCCGCGGCCCTGGTGCTCGCCCGCGGCCGGCTCATGCAGGCGCTGCCCGCCGGTGGCGCCATGGTCTCGCTGGAAGCGACGGAGGACGAGGTCCTCCCCCTGATCGGGAACCGGCGGGACCGCGTCTCGATCGCGGCGGTCAACGGTCCCACCGCCCTCGTCGTGGCCGGAGCGGAGGACGAAGTCGCCGCCGTCGCCGGGCACTTCACCGCACTGGGCCGCAAGACCAAGCGGCTGCGGGTCTCGCACGCCTTCCACTCCCCGCTCATGGAACCCATGCTGGAGGAGTTCCGCGCCGTCGTCTCCGGCCTCGCGCCGCAGGCACCCGTCATCCCGGTCGTCTCCGGCCTGACCGGCACCCTCGCCACGGTCGAGCAGCTGACCTCCCCCGACTACTGGGCGGACCACGCCCGCCACGCCGTCCGGTTCGCCGACACCGTGGCCTGGCTGCGCGGCCACGGCACCGGCACCTTCCTCGAACTGGGCCCCGACGGCGTCCTGTCCGCCATGGCCCAGGCCTGCCTGGACGGCACCGACGACGACAGCGGCACCCCCGAGGCCGTGCCCGCCACGCTCGCCGTGCTGCGGCCGGGCCGCCCCGAGGCCGAGACGCTCACCACCGCGCTGGCGGGCCTGTACGTCCGGGGCATGGCCGTCCGGTGGGAGCCCTGGTTCGCCGGCACCGGCGCCCGGCGCACGGACCTTCCCACGTACGCCTTCCAGCACCGCCGGTACTGGCCCAAGGGCAGGCCCGCACAGGGCGCCGACGTCCGCGCCGCGGGACTGGGAGCCGCCCGCCACCCGCTGCTGGCGGCGGCCGTCTCGGTCGCCAACTCCGACGGCCTGCTGCTGACCGGCCGGCTGTCGCTGCGCACCCACCCCTGGCTGGCCGACCACGCCGTACGCGGCACGGTGCTGCTCCCCGGCACCGCCTTCCTGGAGCTGGCCGTCCGGGCGGGGGACGAGACCGGCTGCGGCCGCGTCGAGGAACTCACCCTGGCCGCACCTCTGGTGCTGCCCGCGGAGGGCGGCGTCCAGGTGCAGGTGTGGGCCGGCAGCCCGGACGAGTCCGGCCGCCGCACCCTGAGCATCCACTCCCGCCCCGACGGCCCCGAGGAACTGCCCTGGACGCAGCACGCCGCCGGCACCCTCGTCGCCGGCGAGCACCGCGCAGACTTCGACGCCACCTCCTGGCCCCCCGCCGGCGCCGAGCCGCTCGGCCTCGACGGCTTCTACGACCGCATGGCCGACGCCGGTTTCGCGTACGGCCCCCTGTTCCAGGGCCTGCGTGCCGCCTGGCGCGCCGGTGACGACGTCTACGCCGAGGTGACGCTGCCGGAGACGGGCGCCTCCGACACCGGCTCCTTCGGCATCCACCCGGCCCTGCTGGACGCCGCGCTGCACGCCTCGGCCTTCGCCGGCCTCGGCGAGCAGGGCCAGGGCGGCCTGCCCTTCTCATGGCAGGACGTGACCCTGCACGCGAGCGGGGCGACGACGGTCCGGGTGAAGCTGACCCGGGCCGACGACGACGCGGTGGCCATCGCCGTCGCCGACACCTCGGGGGCCCCCGTGGCCTCCGTGGGCTCGCTCGTCCTGCGCGCGATGCCGGACGAGCAGCTGACCGCCGCCGCCTCCCTCGCACGCGACGCCTTGTTCGAGCTGCGCTGGACCCCGCTGCCGGACCCTGCCGGAACGGCGCCCTCCGAGGTCGCCGTCCTCGGCCCGGACCTCTTCGGCCTCGCCGAAGCCCTGACCTCGCCGGACCGCACGGTCACGGCGCTGCCCGGCCTGGCCGCCGCCGACGGGATCCCGGAGGTCGTGCTCGCCCCCGTCGCCGGCACCGCCGGTGGCGAACCGGCCGCCTCCGCGCACGCCCGCACCGCCCACGTCCTGGAGCAGCTGCGCTCCTGGCTGGAAGACGAGCGGTATGCCGGCTCGCGGCTCGTCTTCGTCACCCGCGGCGCGGTCACCACCGACGGCCGTCGGGCGCCGGACCCGGCGGCCGCCGCCGTCTGGGGCCTGGTGCGTGCCGCACAGGCCGAACACCCGGACCGCTTCGGCCTGGTGGACCTCGACCCCGCCGGGCCCACCGCGCCGGAGTTCGTCCGGGCCCTGGCCACGGACGAGCCGCAGACCGCGATCCGCGGCGGCGCCCTGCTCGGGGCCCGGCTCGCCCGCGCCCAGGCGCCGGGGAGCGGCACGCCGTGGAACCCCGAGGGAACCGTGGTGCTCACCGGTGCCACCGGCGGCCTGGGCCGCGTACTGGCCCGGCACCTGGTCGCCGAGCGCGGCGTACGGCACCTGCTGCTCGTCAGCCGTCGGGGCCTCGCCGCCGAGGGCGCCGAGGAGCTCGTCACCGAACTGGCCGGGCACGGTGCGCAGGTGGCCGTCGAGGCCTGCGACCTCGCCGACCGCGCCGCCGTGGACGCTCTGCTGGCCGCGGTGCCCGCCGAACACCCCGTCACCGCCGTCGTGCACAGCGCCGGCACGCTCGACGACGGCCTGATCGAGTCGCTGACCCCCGAGCGGATCAGCGCGGTGCTGCGGCCCAAGGCCGATGCCGTATGGCACCTCCACGAGGCCACCCGGGGCCTGGACCTGGCCGCCTTCGTCGTCTTCTCCTCACTCTCCGGCACCGTGGGCGCCGCGGGCCAGGGCAACTACGCCGCCGCGAACGCCTTCATCGACGCCGTCGCCCAACTGCGCCGCGCCGAAGGGCTGCCGGGGCTCTCCCTGGGCTGGGGCCCGTGGGCGCCCACCGGCGGCATGACCGGCGGGCTGACCGACCACGACCTCCAGCGCCTGGCCCGTGCGGGCACGCCCGCGCTCACCGAGGAACAGGGCGTCGCGCTCTTCGACATCGCGACCGCCGCAACGACCGCCGTCCTGCTGCCGGTCAGGCTGGACCTGTCCGTCCTGCGCGTCAGCGGCGAGGTGCCGGCGCTGATGCGCGGCCTCGTCCGCACCCCCGTCCGCCGCTCGGTGGTCTCCGGCTCGGAGACGGCCGTCGGCCTCGTCCAGCAGCTGTCCCGGCTGCCGGAGGCCGACCGCGACGAGGTGGTGCGCGACCTCGTGGCCGGTCAAGTGGCCGCCGTGCTCGGCCACTCCGGTGCCGCCGAGGTCGACGCGGAGCGCCCGTTCCGGGAGCTGGGCTTCGACTCGCTCACCGCCGTGGAACTGCGCAACCGGCTCCGTACGGCCACCGGCCTGCGCACCGCCGCGACGGCGGTCTTCGACTACCCGACCGTCGCCGCGCTCGCCGCGCACGTCCTCGGCGAGCTCATGGGCTCCGAGGCCGCCGTCACGGCGGACGCCCCCCGGGCCGCCGCCGAGCGGGACCCCATCGTCATCGTCGGCATGAGCTGCCGCTACCCGGGCGGCGTCGCCTCGCCCGAGGACCTGTGGCGGCTGGTCAGCGAGGGCACCGACGCCATCTCGGGCCTGCCCACGGACCGCGGCTGGGACCTGGAGGCGCTCTACGACCCGGACCCGGACCGCCTCGGCACCTCCTACACCCGTTTCGGCGGATTCCTGCACGAGGCACCCGAGTTCGACCCCGCGTTCTTCGGCATGAGCCCCCGCGAGGCGCTGGCCACCGACTCGCAGCAGCGGCTGCTCCTGGAGGCGTCCTGGGAGGCCTTCGAACGCGCCGGCATCGATCCGGTGTCCCTGCGCGGCAGCCGCACCGGCGTGTTCACCGGCGTCATGTACAACGACTACGCCGCGGTCCTCGCCGGCGGGCAGTTCGAGGGCCACCAGGGCAGCGGCACCTCGCCGAGCATCGCCTCCGGGCGCGTGTCCTACACCCTCGGTCTCGAGGGTCCCGCCGTCACCGTCGACACGGCGTGCTCGTCCTCGCTCGTCGCCATGCACTGGGCGATGCAGGCCCTGCGCGCGGGGGAGTGCTCGCTCGCCCTGGCCGGCGGTGTCACGGTGATGTCGACGCCCGGCGCCTTCATCGAGTTCTCCCGGCAGCGCGGCCTGTCCCCGGACGGCCGCTGCAAGGCCTTCTCCGACAGCGCCGACGGCGTCGGCTGGTCCGAGGGCGTCGGCATGCTCGTCCTCGAACGGCTCTCCGACGCCCGGCGCAACGGGCACCGGGTCCTGGCCGTCGTACGGGGCTCCGCCGTCAACCAGGACGGCGCCTCCAACGGGCTGACCGCCCCCAACGGCCCCTCCCAGCAACGGGTGATCCGGCAGGCACTGGCCGGCGCCGGCCTGTCCGTCGCGGACGTCGACGCGGTGGAGGCGCACGGCACCGGCACCACGCTCGGCGACCCCATCGAGGCCCAGGCCCTGCTCGCCACCTACGGGCAGGACCGCGACCCCGGGCGGCCGCTGCTGCTCGGCTCCTTGAAGTCCAACATCGGTCACACCCAGGCGGCGGCCGGCGTGGCCGGCGTCATCAAGATGGTCATGGCCATGGACCGGGGCGTGCTGCCCCGCACCCTGCACGCCGACGAGCCGTCCTCCCACGTGGAGTGGGACGCCGGAGCGGTGCGCCTGCTCACCGAGGAGACCCCCTGGCCGCAGGCGGGCCGGCCGCGGCGCGCCGGAGTCTCCTCCTTCGGCTTCAGCGGCACGAACGCGCACGTCGTCCTCGAAGAGCCCCCGGCCACCCCCGCCCCGCGCGAGGAGCGCGAACAGCCGTCGCTCGTACCGGCCGCCGTGCCGTGGACCCTCTCCGGCAGGAGCCGGGCCGCGCTCCGGGACCAGGCGGCCCGCCTGCGGTCCTTCCTCGACGACCGCCCGGCCCTCGACCCGGCCGACGTCGGCCTCTCCCTCGCCACCACCCGCTCGGCCTTCGACCAGCGGGCCGTCGTCACCGGCGACCGCGACGAACTGCTGCGCGCGCTCGCCGCGCTGGCCGCCGACCGGCCGGACCCCGCGCTGACCGAGGGCGAGACCGGCGGCGTCGGCAAGCTGGCCGTGGTGTTCTCCGGGCAGGGCAGCCAACGCCTGGGCGCCGGCCGTGAACTCCACGCGCGCTTCCCCGCGTTCGCCGCCGCCCTCGACGAGGCGGCCGCCGCACTCGACCCGCACCTGGACCGCCCCCTGAAGGACGTCCTGTTCGCTCAGGAAGGCACCCCCGAGGCGGAGCTGCTGGGCCGCACCGAGTGGACCCAGCCCGCGCTGTTCGCCATCGGCGTCGCGCTCCACCGCCTGCTGCGCACGTGGGGCATCCGTCCCGACGTGCTGCTGGGCCACTCCATCGGCGAGATCACCGCCGCGCACGTCGCGGGCGTCCTCTCGCTGCCCGACGCGGCCCGCCTGGTGACCGCGCGGGGACGGCTGATGCAGGAGCTGCCCGCCGGCGGCGCGATGATCTCCCTCCAGGCCACCGAGGACGAACTCGCGCCGCTGCTCGCCGGGCGCGAGCACGAGGTCTCCGTCGCCGCTGTCAACGGCCCCCGCAGCGTCGTGGTCGCCGGGAACCTGGCCGCCGTCGAGGAGATCGCCGCCCACTTCGCCGCTCAGGGCCGCAAGACCAAGCGCCTGGAGGTCAGCCACGCCTTCCACTCGCCGCTCATGGAGCCCGCGCTCGACGGGCTGCGCGAGGTCGCCGCCGGGCTCACCTACCACGCGCCCGACGTGACCGTCATCTCCGGCCTGACCGGACGCCCCGCCACCGACGACGAGCTGCGCTCCGCCGACTACTGGGTCGCGCACGCCCGCGGCGCCGTCCGCTTCGCCGACACCATGCGCGCCGCGCACGACCACGGTGCCGGCACCTTCCTCGAACTCGGCCCCGACAGCGTGCTGTCGGCCGCCGCCCAGGACGCCCTCGGTGACGACGCGGACGCACACATCGTCCCGATGCTGCGCACCGGGCGCGGCGAGGAGCACTGCGCGGCCACCGCGCTCGCCCGCCTGCACGTCCGCGGCACGGCCGTCGACTGGCCCGCGTACTTCACCGGCACGGGCGCGCGCACCGTGGACCTGCCCACGTACGCCTTCCAGCGCGAACGCTACTGGCCCGAGACCGCCCCGGTCCGCGGCCCGCAGGCCGCCGACCCCGCGGACGCCGAGCTGTGGAGCGCCGTCGAACGCGGCGACGCCGCGGGGCTCGCCGGCCTCCTGGGCCTGCGCGACGAACAACACGCTTCCCTCTACGCGCTGTTGCCCGCCCTGTCGTCCTGGCGCCAGCTCCGGCAGGAGAAGGCGCTGCTGGACTCCACCCGTTACCGCGTCGTCTGGCGCCCGGTACGGCCGGCCGCCGCCCCCGTCCTGGACGGCACCTGGCTGGTCGTGACCGCAGAAGGGGCCGACAGCGACGAGATCCTGGACGCGCTGCGCGGCCACGGCGCGCAGTTCGAGACGCTCGTGCTGGACGCGGACTGCCGCGAACGCGCCGTGCTCGCCGCCCGCCTGGAGGCCGTACGCGACGCGGGACGGCCCCTGTCCGGCGTGCTGTCCCTGCTCGCACTCGCCGACAGGCCCGGCACCGAACCGTCGGCCGGCCTCGCGCTCAGCATCGTCCTGACCCAGGCGCTCGCCGACACCGGACTCGCCGCCCCCGTATGGGCCCTGACCCGCGGTGCGGTCACCACGGGCGCCGCCGACCCGCTCACCGCCCCCCTCCAGGCGGCGGTCTGGGGCCTGGGCCGCGTCGCCGCACTCGAACACCCGCAGCTGTGGGGCGGCCTGATCGATCTGCCGGCCGTCCTCGACGGCCCCGCCACCCAGCACCTCGTCAGCGTCCTCGCCGCACAGGGCGACGAGGACCAGATCGCGATCCGCGCGACCGGCGCGCTCGGCAGGCGCCTCGTACGCCACCCGCTCGACGGACTGCCCCTGGCCGGCGCCTTCACCGCACGGGGCACCGTGCTCGTCACCGGCGGCACCGGAGCGCTCGGCGCCGAGGTCGCCCGCTGGCTCGCCCGCAGCGGTGCCGACCACCTCCTCCTCACCAGCCGCCGCGGCCCCGACGCCCCCGGCGCCGGGGAACTGGCCGCCGAACTGACCGACCTGGGCGCCCGGGTCACCGTCGCGGCCTGCGACACCGCCGACCGCGACGCGCTGGCCGCGCTGCTGGCCTCCGTACCGGACGAGCACCCGCTGACCGGCGTCGTGCACGCGGCCGGCGTCGGCCAGGCGGCCCCCCTCACGGAGACCTCCCTGGACGCCGCCGCGGAGGCGACGGCCGCGAAGATGCTCGGGGCGGCCCACCTCGACACCCTCCTCGACGGCCACGACCTCGACTTCTTCGTCCTGGTCTCCTCGATCGCCGGAGTCTGGGGCAGCGCCGGGCAGAGCGCCTACGGCGCCGCCAACGCCTACCTCGACGCCCTCGCCGAACACCGGCGGGCCCGCGGCCTGCCCGCGACCTCGGTGGCCTGGGGCCCCTGGGGCGAGCTCGGCATGGCCACCCACGAGGCCGTCGCCGACCAGCTGCGGCGGACGGGGCTGCGCTTCCTCGCCCCCGCCACCGCCATGGCCGAACTGCGCCGCGCGGTCGTCCAGCAGGACGTCACCGTCACGGTCGCCGACGTCGACTGGGACCGCTACCACCCCGTCTTCACCTCCTCCCGCCCCAGCCCCCTCTTCGCCGAACTGGCCGACGTCCGGGCCCTCGCGCACACCGAAGGCGAGAGCGCCGTACCGGAGTTTGCCGCCCGCCTGCGGGGCCTCGGCGAGGACGAGCAGGAGCGGCTCCTGGCCGACCTGGTGCGCGCCGAGGCGGCCGTCGTCCTCGGCCACACCTCCGCCGAGGGCATCGCGGAGCGGCGGGCCTTCCGCGAGGCGGGCTTCGACTCGCTGACCGCCGTGGAACTGCGGAAGCGGCTGGCCGCGCTCACCGGCCTGGCCCTGCCCGCCACCCTGGTCTTCGACTACCCGACCCCCGGCGCCCTCGCGCGCCATCTGCGCGCCGAACTCCTCGGCACGGCGGGCGAGCCGACGGCGGCCGTGGCCGTACCGTCACCCGGCGGCTTCGACGAGCCCATCGCCATCGTCGGCATGAGCTGCCGCTTCCCCGGCGGCGTCCGCTCCCCGGAACAGTTCTGGGAGCTGATCTCCGAAGGCACCGACGCCATCTCCGACTTCCCCGTCAACCGCGGCTGGAACACCGACCTCTACCACCCGGATCCGGACAACAACGGCACGACGTACTCCACCCAGGGCGGATTCCTGCACGACGCGGGCGAGTTCGACGCCGGCTTCTTCGGCATCTCGCCGCGCGAGGCCCTGTCGATGGACCCCCAGCAGCGCCTGCTGCTGGAGACCACCTGGGAGGCGTTCGAGCAGGCCGGCATCGACCCCGCGACGGTCCACTCCACGGCGACCGGAACCTTCATCGGCTCCACCTACCAGGAGTACGGCCTCGGCATCGACGACCCCTCCGCCGGCCACCTGGTGACCGGCACCAGCCCCAGCGTGCTCTCCGGGCGGCTGGCCTACCTCTTCGGCCTCGAAGGGCCGGCCGTCACCGTCGACACCGCCTGCTCCTCGTCCCTGGTCGCCCTGCACCTGGCCTGCCAGTCGCTGCGCAACGGCGAGAGCTCGCTGGCCCTGGCCGGCGGCGCGACCGTGATGACCAACCCCAGCCCCTTCGTCGCCTTCAGCCGGCAGCGGGCCCTCGCGGACGACGGCCGCTGCAAGGCCTTCTCCGACGGCGCCGACGGCATGACGCTCGCCGAAGGCGTCGGCATCCTCGTCCTGGAACGGCTCTCCGACGCGCGGCGCAACGGCCGAGAGATCCTCGCCGTCGTCCGCGGCTCCGCCATCAACCAGGACGGCGCCTCCAACGGCCTGTCCGCCCCGAACGGCCCGTCCCAGCAGCGCGTCATCCGCCAGGCCCTCGCCAACTCCGGGCTGACCCCGGCGGACATCGACGCCGTCGAGGCGCACGGCACCGGCACCGCACTCGGCGACCCCATCGAGGCCCAGGCCCTGCTCGCCACCTACGGCCGGGCCCGCGACGCCGAACGCCCTCTGCTCCTGGGCTCCGTGAAGTCCAATATCGGGCACACCCAGTCGGCGGCCGGCGTGGCCGGCGTCATCAAGATGGTCATGGCACTGCGCCACGGCGAACTGCCGCGCACCCTGCACGCCGACACCCCCTCCAGCCACGTCGACTGGACCTCCGGCGCGGTCTCCCTGCTGACCGACCGCACCGACTGGCCCGAGGGCGGGCGCCCGCGCCGCTGCGCGGTCTCCTCCTTCGGCATCAGCGGCACCAACGCCCACACCGTCCTCGAAGAGGCGCCCCGAACGCAGGAGACGGACCCCGCACAGGAAGCGGAGCAGCTGCCCCCGGCCGGCGGTGCCGTCCCCTGGGTGCTGTCCGCGCGGACCCCGGGCGCCCTGCGCGCCCAGGCCGCGAACCTCGCCGCCCTCCTCGACGGCGAGCAGCCGCCCGGCGCCCTCGACACCGGCCACACCCTGGTGGCCTCACGCACCCTCTTCGACCACCGCGCCGTCGTCATCGGCACCGGCGACGACGAACGGGCCGCCGCGCTCAGGGCCCTCGGCGAGGGACAGTCCGCCCCGGGCGTCGTCCAGGGCACCGCCGACACCGACGGCAGGACCGTGTTCGTCTTCCCCGGCCAGGGCTCCCAGTGGGCCGGCATGGGCGCGCGGCTGCTGGAGGAGTCCCCGGTCTTCGCCGAGCGCCTGCGCGAATGCGCGGCCGCCCTCTCGGAGTTCACCGACTGGTCGCTGCTCGACGTCCTGCGCCAGGCCGAGGGCGCGCCCACCCTGGACCGCGTCGACGTCGTCCAGCCCGCCTCGTTCGCCGTCATGGTCTCGCTGGCCGAACTGTGGCGCTCCCACGGCATCACCCCCGACGCCGTCGTCGGCCACTCGCAGGGCGAGATCGCCGCCGCCGTCGTCTCCGGCGCCCTGTCACTGGAGGACGGCGCCCGCGTCGTCGCGCTGCGCAGCCAGGCCATCGCCCGGGTGCTGGCCGGATCCGGCGGCATGATGTCGGTCCCGCTGCCCGTGGCCGAGGTCGAGGAGCGCCTCGCCGCATACGAGGGCCTGTCCGTCGCCGCCGTCAACGGCCCCCGCTCCGTCGTCGTCTCCGGCGCCCCCGGACCACTGGACGCCCTGCTGGCCGAGCTGACCGCCCAGGACGTCCGCGCCAAGCGCATCGCCGTCGACTACGCCTCGCACTCCGCACAGGTCGAGCTGCTGCGCGACGAACTGCGCGACGCCCTCGCGCCCGTCCGGCCGCGTGCCCCCCAGGTGCCCTTCTTCTCCACCGTCACCGGCGACTGGCTGGACACCGCAGTCGGCTCCGGCGTCCCCGACGCCGACTACTGGTACACCAACCTCCGGCAGACCGTCCGCTTCGAGCCCGCCGTGCGCGAACTCCTCGCGCGGGACCACCGCTTCTTCATCGAGGTCAGCTCCCACCCCGTCCTCTCCATGGGCATCCAGGAGACGGCCGAGGCGGCGGACGTCCGGGCCGTGGTGCTCGGCACGCTCCGGCGCGAGGCCGGCGGCACCGACCGCTTCCTGACCTCGCTCGCCGAGGCCTTCGTCCGCGGCGCGACCGCCGACTGGTCCCGCGTCTTCGCCGGCACCGGGGCCCGCCGGGTGCCGCTGCCCACCTACCCCTTCCAGCGCGAATACCTGTGGGCCGTCCCCGCCGCACCGCGGGACCGCCACGAGACCGACCCCGCGGACGCGGAGTTCTGGACGGCGGTCGAGGAGGAGGACGTCGACTCCCTCGCCTCCCGCCTGCGCCTCGACCGCACCTCGCTGGCCCCCGTGCTCCCGGCGCTCTCGCACTGGCGCAAGCACCGCCGCGACCTGTCGACCGTGGACTCCTGGCGGTACCGCGCCGCATGGCAGCCGCTGACCGGCCTGCCCACCGCGGACCTGACCGGCACCTGGCTCGTCGTCACCGCCGAGGGAACCGACGCCGCCGACGTCACCGACGCGCTCGCCGCCCACGGCGCCGACCCGCGCACGCTCGTCCTGGACGAGGCCTGCACGGACCGTACGGTCCTCGCCGCCCGCCTGACGGAGCTCGCGGACCTCACCGGCCTCACGGGTGTGGTGTCCCTGCTGGCCGCGGCCGAGGAACCGAGCGCGCACCACCCGGCGCTCACCACCGGCCTCGCCCTGACCGTCTCGCTCGTCCAAGCACTCGGCGACACTGGCACCGGCGCGCCCCTGTGGTGCCTGACCCGGGGCGCCGTCTCCACCGGCCGCGCGGACCGGCTGACCCGGCCCGCCCAGGCCCAGATCCTCGGCCTCGGCTGGACGGCGGCCCTCGAACACCCGCAGCGCTGGGGCGGCGTCGTCGACCTGCCGGAACAGCTCGACCGGCGCGCCGCCGAACGCCTGGCCGCCGTCCTCACCGACCGCACCGGCGAGGACCAACTCGCCGTCCGCGCCTCGGGCGTTCTCGCCCGCCGCGTCGTGCGCGCCGCCGCCGCGGACCCGGACCCGGCCCGCCCCTGGTCGCCCCGCGGCACCACCCTCGTCACCGGCGGCACGGGCACGCTCGCCCCGCACCTGGCCCGCTGGCTCGCCCGGCAGGGCGCCGAGCACATCGTGCTGACCAGCCGGCGCGGCCCGGCGGCACCCGGCGCGGCGGAGCTCGTACGGGAACTCGCCGAGCTGGGCTGCGAAGCCACCACCGTCGCCTGCGACCTGACCGACCGCGACGCGGTCGCGGACATGCTCGGCGCGCTCAAGGCCGAGGGCCGCACCGTCCGTACGGTCGTCCACACCGCCGTCACCATCGAGCTCGCGCCGCTCGCGGAGACGACCCTCGACGACTTCGCGAGGGTCGTCGACGCCAAGGTCTCCGGCGCCCGGCACCTCGACGAACTCCTCGACGACGACGAGCTCGACGCCTTCGTCCTGTACTCCTCCACCGCCGGCATGTGGGGCAGCGGGGCCCACGCCGCCTACGTCGCCGGCAACGCCTACCTCAACGCCCTCGCCGAGCACCGCCGCGCCCGGGGCGCCCGGGCCACGGCCGTCTCCTGGGGCATCTGGGCCGACGACCTGAAGCTCGGCCGCGTCGACCCCGGCCAGATCCGCCGCAGCGGACTCGTCTTCATGGACCCGCAGCTCGCCCTCACCGGACTGCGGCAGGCCCTCGACGACGACGAGACGGTCCTGGCGATCGCCGACGTGGACTGGGAGCGCTACCACCCGGTCTTCACCTCCGGGCGGCCCGCCCCCCTCTTCGCGGACCTGCCCGAGGTCCGGCAACTGGAGGACCGGAACACCGAAACCCCCTCCTCCGCCAACGAGTTCACCGCCAGGCTCCTCGGACTGCCCGCCACCGAGCAGGACCGCCTCCTGCTCGACCTGGTACGCGCCGAGGCGGCCACCGCGCTCGGCCACGCCTCGCCGGACGTACTCTCCGAGCAGCGGGCCTTCCGCGACGTCGGCTTCGACTCCCTCACCGCCGTCGACCTGCGCAACCGGATCGCCGCGGTCACCGGGCTCGCCCTGCCGAGCACCATGGTCTTCGACCACCCCAGCCCGCTCGCGCTCGTGGCCTTCCTGCGCGACGCGATCGCGGGCACCGGCGCCGGGGCCGGGACCGCCGCGGCGGTGCGGGCCTCCGCCTCCTCCGCCTCCGCCGCCGACGAACCCATCGCCATCATCGGCATGAGCTGCCGCTACCCGGGCGGCATCGCCTCCCCGGAGGACCTGTGGCGGCTCGTCGCCGAAGGCGGCGACGCCACCGGCGAGTTCCCCACCGACCGGGGCTGGGACACCGAGGGCCTCTACGACCCCGACCCCGACCGGCCGGGCCGCACCTACTCGACCCGGGGCGGCTTCCTCCACGACGCCGCCGACTTCGACGCCTCCTTCTTCGGCATCTCGCCCCGCGAGGCGCTGACCATGGACCCCCAGCAGCGCCTGCTGCTGGAGACCTCCTGGGAGGCGCTGGAGCGCGCCGGCATCGACCCCGCCACCCTGCGCGGCAGCGGCACGGGCACCTTCATCGGCGCCAGCTACCAGGACTACGCCGCCCACGCCGCGAGCCCGGAGGGCGCCGAGGGACACGCGATCACCGGCAGCATGTCCAGCGTCCTGTCCGGCCGCCTGTCCTACACCTACGGCTTCGAGGGCCCGGCCGTCTCGCTCGACACTGCCTGCTCCTCCTCGCTCGTCGCCCTGCACCTGGCCTGCCAGTCGCTGCGCAACGGCGAGAGCTCCCTCGCCCTCGCCGGCGGCGTCAGCGTCATGTCCTCGCCGTTCCCGTTCATCGGCTTCAGCCGGCAGCGGGCGATGGCGGCCGACGGCCGCTGCAAGGCCTACTCCGACAGCGCCGACGGCATGAGCCTGGCCGAAGGCGTCGGCCTCGTCCTCGTCGAGCGGCTCTCCGACGCCCGCCGCAACGGGCACGAGGTCCTGGCCGTGATCCGCGGCTCCGCCGTCAACCAGGACGGCGCCTCCAACGGGCTGACCGCCCCCAACGGCCCGTCCCAGCAGCGCGTCATCCGCCAGGCCCTCGCCAACGCCGGTGTGGCCGCCGCCGAGATCGACGTGGTCGACGGGCACGGCACCGGCACCGCCCTCGGCGACCCCATCGAGGCCCAGGCGCTCCTGGCCACCTACGGACAGGACCGCGACCCGGAGCAGCCGCTGCTGCTCGGCTCCGTCAAGTCCAACATCGGCCACGCCCAGATGGCGTCCGGCATCGCCAGCATCATCAAGATGGTCATGGCCATGCGCGAGGAGGCCGTCCCGCAGAGCCTGCACATCGACCGGCCCTCCTCCCACGTCGACTGGAGCTCCGGCGCCATCCGGCTGCTCACCGAGCCGGTGGCCTGGCCGGCCACCGGACGCCCGCGCCGTGCGGGCGTCTCCTCCTTCGGACTCAGCGGCACCAACGCCCACACCATCCTCGAACAGGCGCCGGACGAGCGGCCCGAGGAGGAGACGACGGACACGGTCCGCCCGGCGGGGGCCGTCCCCCTGACGCTGTCCGGACGCACCGAAGCGGGCCTGCGCGCCCAGGCCGGCCGGCTCCTGTCCCACCTCACCGACCACCCCGGACTGCCGCTCACCGACCTCGCCTTCTCCCTCGCCACCACCCGGGCCGCCCTGGAACACCGCGCGGCCGTCGTCACCGACGGCACCCACGGCCACGAAGCGCTCGCCCGCGCCCTGGCCGCCCTGCGCGACGGCACCCCCGACGCCGGCCTGATCACCGGCGGCCGGAGCCGCGGCCGCCTGGCCTTCCTCTTCACCGGCCAGGGCAGCCAGCGCCCCGGGACGGGACACGAGCTCTACGAACGCCACCCGGTCTTCGCCGAGGCACTGGACGCCGTACTGGCCCGCTTCGACCTCGAACTCGACCGCCCGCTGCGGGAGATCCTGTTCGCCGCACCGGACACCCCCGAGGCCGCGCTGCTCGACGACACCGGCTGGACCCAGCCGGCCCTCTTCGCCCTCGAAGTGGCGCTGTTCCGGCTCGCCGAGTCCTGGGGCCTGCGCCCCGACTACGTCGCCGGGCACTCCATCGGCGAGTTCGCCGCCGCGCACGCCGCCGGAGTCCTCTCCCTGGCGGACGCCTGCACCCTCGTCGCGGCCCGCGGCCGGCTGATGGCCGCCCTGCCCACGGGCGGTGCCATGGCCTCCGTCGAGGCGGCCGAGGACGAGGTGCTGCCCCTGCTCGCCGCGTACGAGGGACGTGTCTCCGTCGCCGCCGTCAACACCCCGTCGTCCCTGGTCCTCGCGGGCGACGAGGACGCGGTGCTCGCCCTCGCGGCCCGCTTCGAGGAACTCGGCCGCCGGACCAAACGGCTGCGCGTCAGCCACGCCTTCCACTCGCCGCACATGGACGCGATGCTGGAGGACTTCGCCCGCGTCGCCGCCGGCGTCACCTACCACGCGCCCACGCTGCCGTTCGTGTCCACCGTCACCGGCGAACTCGTCACCGCCGACGAACTCCGCTCGCCGGAGTACTGGACCGGACAGGTCCGCGGCACCGTCCGCTTCGCCGACGCCGTCCGCCGGCTCACCGAGCACGGTGTGACCACCTTCTTCGAACTCGGCCCGGACGGAGTGCTCTCCGGCGCGGTCCGCGCGACCACCGACGGGGAGAGCGGCGCCGTCGCCGTCCCGGCCCTGCGCCGCGACCGCCCCGAGGACCAGGCCCTCACCACGGCCCTCGCCCGGCTCCACACGCACGGCGTACGGGTCGACTGGACCGCGGTGTTCGCCGGCACCGGCGCCCGGCGGACCGACCTGCCGACCTACCCCTTCCAGCGCGAGCGCTACTGGCCCGAGACGGCCGCCGTGACCTCTGCCGCGGAGAGCCCCGCCGACGGGGCGGACGCCGCGTTCTGGTCGGCGGTCGAGCGCGCGGACATCGCGTCCCTCGGCACCTCCCTGGACCTGGACGACGACACCCTCACCACCGTCGTCCCCGCCCTGGCATCCTGGCGCCGCAAGCGCCAGGAGCGCTCCACCGTCGACGGCTGGCGCTACCGGGTCACCTGGAAGCCCCTGACCGGCACCTCCCGCCCCGCCACCCCGACCGGCACCTGGCTGGTGCTCACCCCGGCCGGCGCCGCCGACCCGGCGTGGCTCGACGCGGTCACCGGCGCCCTCGCCACCGACACCGTCCGCCTCGACGTCACCACCCCGCAGCGCGAGGCCCTGACCGACCGCCTGCGTGAACTGGCCGCCGAAGGCGACGGGTTCACGGGCGTACTGTCCCTGCTGGCCGTGGCCGACGAGGACGGCCGGGACGCCCCCGCCGGCCTGCTGCTGACGACGGCCGCCGTACAGGCACTGGGCGACGCCGGCATCGAGGCACCCCTGTGGTGCGTGACGCGCACCGCCGTGGCGGTCGGCCGCTCCGAACAACTCGCCCGCCCCGCCCAGGCAGCCGCCTGGGGCCTCGGCCGGGTGATCGCCCTGGAGCACCCCGAGCGCTGGGGCGGCCTCGTCGACCTCCCCGACGAGCTCGCCGACACCACCCTGCGCCGCCTGGCCACCGTCCTCGCCGGAAGCGACGGCGAGGACCAGCTCGCCGTACGCGCCACCGCGACGTACGCCCGCCGGCTGGCCCACCACCCCGTCGGGGACGCCCCCGCACCCGGCGAGTTCCGGCCCGGCGGCACCGTGCTCGTCACCGGCGGCACCGGCGCCCTGGGCGGCCGCACCGCCCGCTGGCTCGCCGCACGCGGCGCCCGGCACCTGCTGCTCGTCAGCCGCCGCGGCGCCGACGCGCCGGGAGCCGGGGAACTGCGGGCCGAACTGGAGGACCTGGGCGCCCGCGTCACCCTGGCCGCCTGCGACACCGCCGACCGCGACGCGCTCACCGCCGTACTCGCCGCGATCCCCGAGGAACACCCGCTCACCGCGGTGTTCCACACCGCCGGCACCGTCGACGACGGCACCGTGGACACCCTCACCCCCGAGAAGTTCACCGCCGTCCTGCGCGCCAAGGTCACCGCCACCCTCAACCTGCACGAGGCGACCCGGGACCACGGCCTGACCGCCTTCGTCCTCTTCTCCTCCATAGCCGGCACCCTCGGCGCCCCCGGACAGGGCAACTACGCCGCCGCCAACGCCTTCCTCGACGCCTTCGCCGAGCACCGCCGCGCGGCCGGCCTGCCCGCGACCTCCCTCGGCTGGGGCCCCTGGGCCGAGGCCGGCATGGCCGCCGACGGACCCGGCGTCGACAGCCGCGTCCGCCGCGGCGGCTTCACCCCCATGGCACCCGAACTCGCCCTCACGGCGCTGCGCCACGCCATCGAACACGGCGACACGGCACTGGCCCTCGCCGACGTCGACTGGGAGCGCTACGCGGACGTCTTCACCGCGCTCCGCCCCAACCCCTCCGTCGGTGACCTCCCCGAACTGCGCCGCACCGCCACCACGGCACCCGCCGGAGCCCGGGAGGCCGCCCTGCGGGAACCCGAGCTGCGCCGGAGCCTGGCCGGGCTCTCCCCGGCCGCGCGCCCCCGGCTCGTCCTCGACCTCCTGCGCGAACAGGTGGCCGCGGTCCTCGGCCATTCCGGCACCGGCGCCATCGGCGCCGACCAGGCCTTCAGCGACCTCGGCTTCGACTCGCTGACCATCGTCGAACTGCGCAACGCCCTGACGGCCACGACCGGGCTGAAGCTGCCCGCGACCCTCGTCTACGACTACCCGACCCCGCACGCCCTCGCCGAGTTCCTGCTCACCGAGCTCCTCGGCACCCTGCCCGAGGAGGCCTCCGGCACCCCCGCGCAGGCCGGCCGGGCGGTGTCCGAGGACCCCATCGCCATCGTCGGCATGAACTGCCGCTTCCCCGGCGGCGTCGCATCCCCCGAAGACCTCTGGCGGCTCCTGAGCCGCGGCGAGGACGCCATCACCGGATTCCCCGCCGACCGCGGCTGGGACCTCGACGAGCTCGCCGGCGGAGCCTCCGCGACCCTCGAAGGCGGCTTCCTCGACGGCGTCGGCCTCTTCGACGCCTCCTTCTTCGGCATCTCGCCCCGCGAGGCCCTCGCCATGGACCCCCAGCAGCGCCTGCTGCTGGAGACCACCTGGGAGGTCTTCGAGCGCGCCGGGATCGACGCGACCACCCTGCGCGGCAGCCGCACCGGCGTCTTCGTCGGCACCAACGGCCAGGACTACGCCACGCTCCTGCGCAAGGGCACCGCCGACGTCCGCGGCCACGTCGCCACCGGCAACACCGCCAGCGTCATGTCCGGCAGGCTCTCCTACGCCCTCGGCCTGGAGGGCCCGGCCGTCACCGTCGACACCGCCTGCTCCTCCTCCCTCGTCGCCCTGCACATGGCCGCCCAGTCCCTGCGCAGCGGCGAGTGCACCCTCGCCCTGGCCGGCGGCGTCTCGGTGATGTCCGGTCCCGACTCCTTCACCGAGTTCACCGTCCAGGGCGGGCTGGCCCCCGACGGCCGCATCAAGGCCTTCGCCGACGCGGCCGACGGCACGGGCTGGTCCGAGGGCGTCGGCGTCCTCGTCCTGGAGCGGCTCTCCGACGCCCGCCGCAACGGCCACGAGGTCTGGGGCATCGTGCGCGGCACCGCCGTCAACCAGGACGGCGCCTCCAACGGCCTGACCGCCCCCAACGGGCGTGCCCAGCAGCGCGTCATCCGCGAGGCACTGGCCGACGCGGGCCTCGCCCCCGCCGACGTCGACGCCGTCGAGGCCCACGGCACCGGCACCACGCTCGGCGACCCCATCGAGGCACACGCCCTCATGGCCGCCTACGGACAGGACCGCGAACTCCCGCTCCTGCTCGGCGCGGTCAAGTCGAACCTGGGCCACACCCAGGCCGCGGCCGGTGCCGCGGGCATCATCAAGATGGTCATGGCGATGCGCCACGGCACCCTGCCCAGGACCCTGCACGTCGACGCCCCGACCTCGCACGTCGACTGGTCGGCCGGCGCGGTCTCGCTCCTCACCGAGGAGCGGGCGTGGCCCGGGACCGGGCACGCCCGGCGGGCCGGCGTCTCCGCCTTCGGCGTCAGCGGCACCAACGCCCACGTCATCATCGAGCAGGCCCCGGAGACGGAGCCCGAGCCCGGGACGGAGGCGCCCGCCACGGCGCGGGGCCCGGTGCCCTGGCCGGTGTCGGCCAAGTCCGAGGCCGCGCTGGCGGCGCAGATCGAGCGGATCTCCGCGCTGACCGGCCAGTCCCCGGCCGACGTGGGCCACTCCCTCGCCACCGGCAGGGCCGCGTTCGCCCACCGCGCGGTGCTCCTGGCCGACGGCGGGCGGGTCTCGGAACTCGCGCGCGGCGTCACCCAGGGAGACACCGGGAAGCTCGCGGTGCTGTTCTCCGGGCAGGGTGCGCAGCGCGTCGGCATGGGACGGGAGCTCTACGCCCGGTTCCCGGTGTTCGCCGACGCCCTCGACACGGTCGTGGCCCACTTCGACACGGAGCTGGAACGCCCCCTGCGGGACGTCATGTCCGGCGACGCGGAGGGGCTGGACGAGACCGGGTTCACGCAGCCGGCGCTGTTCGCCGTCGAGGTGGCGCTGTTCCGGCTGGCCGAGTCCTGGGGGATCCGCCCGGACTTCGTCGCGGGTCACTCGATCGGTGAGATCGCGGCGGCTCACGTGGCCGGTGTGTTCTCCCTGGAGGACGCCTGCCGGCTCGTCGCGGCGCGGGCACGCCTGATGCAGGCGCTGCCCGCGGGCGGTGCGATGGTCGCCGTCCAGGCCGCGGAGGAAGAGTTCGCCGGGCGGCTGGTGGACGGCGTGTCGATCGCGGCCGTCAACGGTCCGGAGTCGGTCGTCCTCGCGGGCGTTGGGTCCGAAGTGCTCCGCATCGCCGGGGAATTCGCCGCCGAGGGCCGCAAGACCCAGCGGCTGTCGGTGAGCCACGCCTTCCACTCCGCGCTCATGGAGCCGATGCTGGCGGACTTCCGCCGGGTCGCCGAGGGCCTGTCCTACGAGGCGCCGCGGATCCCGGTCGTGTCGAACGTGACGGGCGGGCTCGCCACGGAAGAGCTGGTGTGCTCGGCCGAGTACTGGGTCCGCCACATCCGTGAGACGGTCCGCTTCGCCGACGGTGTACGCACCCTCGCCGCCGAAGGGGCGTCCTTCTTCCTGGAGTTGGGCCCCGACGGTGTGCTGACGGCCATGGCCCAGCACACCCTGGACGACACCTCCGTGGCCGTACCGGCCCTCCGCAAGGACCGCCCCGAGGAGACCGCCCTCCTCACCGCCCTCGCGCGGCTCCACGTCGCGGGTGTGGACGTGGACTGGGCCGGACTCTTCGACGGCACCGGCGCCCGCCGCGTCGACCTGCCCACCTATCCCTTCCAGCGCGAGTGGTTCTGGCCGGAGAGCGCGCCCGCGGGGGCCGCGCAGGACGGCCCGCAGGACCCCGTGGACGCCGAGTTCTGGGACGCGGTGGAGCGCGAGGACCTGGAGTCGCTCTCGGCCGGCCTCGGCCTGGACGACGACACGCTGTCGGCCCTCGTGCCCGCCCTGTCCACCTGGCGGCGCGAGCGCGTCGAGCGCTCGGCCGTCGACGGCTGGCGCTACCACGTGACCTGGAAGCCGCTCACCGGAGCCGCGCCGGGCGCGCTCGCCGGACCGTGGCTGGCGCTCGTCCCGGCGGGAACCGCCGCCGACGAGTGGACCGCCGCCGTGGTCGCGGCCCTCGGCGACGACGCCGTCGTGGTCGAGACCGGCCCCGCCGCACTGATCGCGGACCTCACCGAACTCGCCCTGGAGGGACACCGGTTCACCGGCGTCGTCTCCCTGCTCGCGGCCCCGGCCGCCGACACCCTCCCCGCGGGCCCGGCCCGGCCGGGCGAGGCGGTGGAGGCGCTGGCGGACGCCGGGATCGACGCCCCGCTGTGGTGCGTCACCCGGGGCGCGGTTTCGGTCGGCCGATCGGACGCGGAGACGAGCGCCGCCCAGGCCGCGGTATGGGGGCTCGGCCGGGTCACGGCCCTGGAGCACCCGGACCGCTGGGGCGGCCTCGTCGACGTACCGGACGTACTCGACCGGCGCTCGGCCGACCGCCTCCGCGCCGCGCTGTCCGGCACGGACGGCGAGGACCAGGTGGCGCTGCGGCCCTCGGGCGCCTTCGGGCGCCGGCTGACGCGCGCCGCGGCCGACGCCCCGTCGGCGCCGTGGCGGCCGACCGGCACGGTCCTGGTCGCCGGGGACGTGGCCGGCTCCGGCGGATACCTCGTCCGCTGGCTCGCGGAGCAGGGCGCCCAGCGCGTCCTGCTGGCCACGGCCACCGCGCCGGATGTCACGGACCTGAGCGCCGAACTCGCCGAACTCGGCACCGAGTTGACGCTCGTCACCTGCTCCCCGGCCGACGGCGAGGCGCTGCTGACCGCGCTCGCCGCCCTTCCCGGGACCCAGCCGCTGACCGCGGTGGTGTACGCCGGTGAGGAGGGAGCGACCTCCGCCGACGACCCGGGCGCGGCCCTGACCGCGCTGCACGCGGGCGCCGAGAACCTGGCGGCCGTGGCCGACGCGGCGGCCGGTGACCGGCCCCTGGACGCGTTCGTCCTCTTCTCCTCGATCGCCGGGACGTGGGGCGTGAACGGCAGGGGAGCGGACGCGGCCGCCGGAGCCCACCTGGACGCCCTGGCCCTGCGCTACCGCGCCCGCGGACTGCGCGCCCTGTCGGTCTCCTGGGGCGCCTGGGCGGACACCACCCCCGACGGCCAGGCCGCGCACCTGCGGGCCAACGGGCTGCCCGCGATGGACCCCCGGCGGGCCCTGACCGCGCTCGCCCGGTCCGTCGGCACCGACGCCTCCTCGGTGACGGTCGCCGACGTGCGGTGGGACCGGTTCGCGCCGGCCTTCGCCCGCACCCGGCCCGGCGCCCTCTTCACGGACCTGCCCGAGGCCCGCGAGGCCCTGGCGGGCCCCGCCGGACCCGGCACGGCGGGACCCGCGTCCGGCCTCCGGGCCGAACTCGCGGCCCGCCCGGCCGCCGAGCGGGCCGAGGCGCTGCTGGCCGTGGTCCGCGGCGAGGCCGCCTCGGTGCTCGGGTTCGCCGACGCCGGCGCCGTCCCCTCCGGACAGGCCTTCAAGGACCTCGGCTTCGACTCGTTGACCGCCGTCGACCTGCGCAACCAGCTCGCCACCGCGACGGGCCTCACTCTGCCCGCCACCCTCGTCTTCGACTACCCCACCGCCGAGGCGCTGGCCGGTCACCTGCTGGCCGAACTCCTCGGCGAGGACGGCGAAGAGCTGCCCGGGACGGACACCCCGATGGTGCGCGCCGCCGCGGCGGACGACCCGGTCGTGATCGTCGGCATGAGCTGCCGCTACCCGGGCGGGGTCCGCTCGCCCGAGGACCTGTGGAACCTGGTCATGGGAGGCGTGGACGCCATCGGCGGCTTCCCCACGGACCGGGGCTGGGACCTGGACCGGCTGCTGCACGGCGACCGCGACGGCCGGGGCCGGACCGTCGCCCGCGAAGGCGGATTCCTCTACGACGTGGCGGACTTCGACCCCGGCTTCTTCGGGATCTCGCCGCGCGAGGCGATGGTGATGGACCCGCAGCAGCGCATCCTGCTGGAAGCCGCCTGGGAGGCGCTGGAGCGCACCGGCATCGACCCGGCGGAGCTGCGCGGCGGCGACACGGGCGTGTTCATCGGCGGCGGCTCGGGCGACTACCGGCCCGAAGCCGGCCAGTTGGGCCACGCGCAGACCGCGCAGTCGGCCAGCCTGCTCTCCGGCCGGGTGTCCTACAGCTTCGGCCTGGAGGGCCCGTCCGTCAGCGTCGACACGGCGTGCTCGTCGTCGCTGGTGGCAGTCCACCTCGCCGCTCAGGCCCTGCGCAACGGCGAGTGCTCGATCGCGCTCACCGGCGGTGTGACCGTGATGTCCAGCCCGGTGAACTTCATCGAGTTCGGGGAGCTGGGAGCCCTCTCGGCGGACGGCCGCTGCCGGGCCTTCTCCTCCTCGGCCGGCGGCACCGGCTGGTCCGAGGGCGTCGGCGTCCTCGTCCTGGAGCGGCTCTCGGACGCCCGGCGCAACGGGCACGAGGTCCTCGCGGTCCTGCGCGGTTCGGCCGTCAACCAGGACGGCGCCTCCAACGGCCTCACCGCCCCCAACGGCCCCTCGCAGCGCCGCGTCATCCGCCGGGCCCTGGCCAACGCCGGGCTGGCACCGGCCGACGTGGACGCCGTGGAGGCCCACGGCACGGGCACCACACTGGGCGACCCCATCGAGGCGCAGGCCCTGCTCGCCACCTACGGAAAGGACCGCGAACAGCCGCTGCTGCTGGGGTCGCTGAAGTCCAACATCGGGCACACCCAGGCCGCCGCCGGCGTCGCGGGCGTGATCAAGATGGTCATGGCGATGCGCCACGGCGTCCTGCCCAGGACGCTGCACATCGACGAGCCCTCGACGCACGTCGACTGGACCGCCGGCGCGGTCGAGCTGCTGACCGAAGCAGCCGACTGGCCGGAGACGGGCCGCCCGCGCCGGGCGGGCATCTCGGCCTTCGGCGCCAGCGGCACCAACTCCCACGTCATCATCGAGCAGCCCGCACCGGCCGCCGGACCCGGGCCCGAGCCCACGGAGGAACCCGGCCTGCTGCCCGTGCCCGTGTCGGCCGCCGTGCCGGAAGCCCTGCGGGACCAGGCCAGGCAACTACACGCCTACGTGAGCGCGCGGCCCGGACTCACCCCCGCCGCTCTCGCGCAGGCCCTGGCCACGACCCGGGCGGCCTTCGCGCACCGGGCCGCGGTCCTCGCCGGCGGCCGCGCCGACCTGCTCCAGGGCTTGGCCGCGCTCGCCGACGGCCTCGCCTCGCCCCAGGTCGTCCAGGGCGACGGGGCGGCCCGCCGGGGTAAGCTCGCGATGCTGTTCTCCGGCCAGGGCTCGCAGCGCGTCGGCATGGGCCGCGAGCTCCACGCCCGCTTCCCGGTCTTCGCCGAGGCCCTCGACACGGTGACCGCACACCTGGACACCGAGCTCGAACGGCCCCTGCGGGACGTCATGTTCGACGACGCCGAGCGGCTGGACCGCACCGGCTACACCCAGCCCGCGCTGTTCGCCATCGAGGTGGCGCTGTTCCGGCTGGTGGAGTCCTGGGGCATCCGCCCCGACCTCGTCGCCGGGCACTCCGTCGGCGAGATCGCGGCGGCTCACGTGGCCGGGGTGTTCTCCCTGGAGGACGCCTGCCGCCTGGTGGCCGCGCGGGCGAGGCTGATGGACGCCCTTCCCCAGGGCGGTGCCATGGTCGCCGTCCGGGCCGCCGAGAGCGAGGTGCTGGCACACCTGACCGACGGCGTGTCGGTCGCCGCGGTCAACGGACCGGAGTCGGTGGTCCTCTCCGGAGACGAGGACGCGGTGCTCGCCATCGCGGAGAAGTTCACGGCCGACGGACGCAAGACTAGGCGTTTGCGGGTGAGCCATGCGTTTCACTCCCTGCACATGGACGCCATTCTCGAGGACTTCCGACGGGTCACCCGGAGCATCGCCTACGGCGCCCCGGCGATCCCGCTCGTGTCCAACCTGACCGGCGAGGCGGCGACCGAGGAGCAGGTGTGCTCCCCGGACTACTGGGTGCGCCACGTCCGCGAGGCCGTCCGCTTCGGCGACGGCGTCCGCACCCTCGCCGAGCGCGGAGCCTCCGTCTTCCTGGAGCTCGGCCCCGACGGCTCGCTGTGCGCCATGGCCCAGGACACCCTCGACGCCCTGGCCTCGACGGCGGTGGCCGTACCGGCCCTGCGCAAGGGCCGCGACGAGGAGGAGTCCCTGCTCACCGCGCTCGCCCGGCTGCACGTCGACGGCCTCGACCCGCGCTGGCCCGCGCTGCTCGGCCAGGACCGGCCCCGCCGCACCGACCTGCCCACCTACCCCTTCCAGCACCAGCGGTTCTGGCCGCAACCGCAGCCGGCCACCGGCCCCGGCACGCCCGGCGGCGAGGACGACGGCTTCTGGTCCGCCGTGCGGGACGAGGACTTCGCCTCGCTCGAATCGACGCTGAACGTCGACGGCGACGCCCTGTCCAAGGTGCTCCCCGCGCTCGCGGACTGGCGCCGCCGGCGCGGCGAGACGAACACCGTCGACGGCTGGCGGCAGCGGATCATCTGGCAGCCGCTCACCCCCGCCCCCGACCGCACCCCGGCGGGCACCTGGCTCGCCGTGGTCCCGGCGGGACACGCCGACGACCCCTGGGCCGCCGATGTCCTGGCCGCCCTGGGCCCGGACACCGCGCGCCTGGAGGTGGACGGCCACGGACGCGAGGAACTGGCCGGCCTGCTGCGGCAACGGACCGCCGACGGAGGCACGTTCACCGGCGTGGTCTCCCTGCTCGCCCTCGCGACGGCGCCCGCCTCCACGGCGGACGCCCCCGAAGGCCTGGCACTCACCACCACCCTGATCCAGGCGCTCGGCGACGCGGACATCGACGCACCCCTGTGGTGCGTCACCCGCGGCGCCGTCGCGGCCGCGCCGTCAGAGCCGGTGCCCGCCCCCGCCCAGGCCGCCGTCTGGGGGCTGGGGCGCGTCGCCGCCCTGGAGTACCCGCGGCGCTGGGGCGGCCTGATCGACCTGCCCGACACCCTCGACGAGCGGTCCGCGGCCCGCTTCGCCGAAGCCCTCGCGGCCCCCGGCGGCGAGGACCAGATCGCGGTACGGCCCTCGGCGGTCCTCGGCCGCAGGCTGGTGCCCGTGCCGGCCGGACGTACCGCGCGGGAATGGAACCCCACCGGCACCGTCCTGATCACCGGCGGCACCGGAGCGCTGGGCGCCCACGTGGCACGCGAACTCGCCCGGGCGGGCGCGCGGCACCTGCTGCTGCTGGGCCGCCGCGGCCCGGACGCACCCGGCGCGCCCGCACTGCGGGACGAACTCACCGCACTCGGCGCGGACGTCACCCTCGCCGCCTGCGACGCCGCCGACCGCGAGGCGCTCGCCGCGGTCCTCGCGGACATCCCGGCGGACGCGCCCCTCACCGGCGTCGTCCACACCGCGGGCGTCCTCGACGACGGCGTCCTGGACAGCCTCACCCCCGACCGCTTCGAGGCCGTCTTCCACGCCAAGGCCGCCTCGGCCCTGGCCCTGCACGACCTCACCCGGGGCCTGGACCTGGAGGTGTTCGCCCTGTTCTCCTCCTCGTCCTCCGCGGTCGGCAACCCCGGCCAGGCCAACTACGCCGCGGCCAACGCCTTCCTGGACGCCCTCGCCGAACGGCGCGGCGCGCAGGGCCTGGCCGCCACCTCGATCGCCTGGGGCCCCTGGAACGGCGGCGGCATGGCCGCCGACGGCCGGGCGGCCGCCGCGGCCCAGCGCACCGGGATCCGGCCGCTGGACCCCGCCCTCGCCGTCACGGCACTGCGCCGGGCCGTCATGGACGGCCGGCCCACCGAGGTCGTCGTCGAGGTCGAACGTGACCGGTTCGTACGGAACTTCACCGCAGTACGCCCCAGCCCGCTCCTCGCGGAGCTGACCGCGCCCGCCGAGCACCACCCGGCCGGGAACACCGGCGAGGAGACCACGGGCACCGCCCTGCGCGACAAGCTGACGGGCCTGTCGCCCGCACAGCGCTCCGAAGCCGTACTGGACCTGGTGCGCGACCGGGCCGCCGCCGTTCTGGGCCACCCCACCGCCGACGCCGTCGGCGCCGACCGGGCCTTCCGGGACCTCGGCTTCGACTCCCTCGCCGCGGTCGAGCTGCGCAACCAGCTCGGCGCCGCGACCGGACTGGGCCTCGCCGCCACCCTCGTCTTCGACCACCCGAGCCCCGTCGACCTGGCCGGCCACATCCTGGGCCTGCTCGTCCCCGACGACGGGCCCGGCGAAGAGGCCGACGGGACCGACCTCGACCAGTCCGGCATCAGGGCCCTGCTCGCCTCCGTCTCCGTGGCCCAGCTGCGCGAGATCGGCGTGCTCGAACCCCTGCTGAAGCTCGCCGCGCAGACCGCCGGGGCGGGCGGCGGCACCACGGCGGCGGACGCCTATGACGAGTCGATCGACGCCATGGACGTCGACGACCTGGTGCAGGCGGCACTGGACGGCAATTCCCACCACGAGCGCGACTGACGGAGCGGAAAGAGCGGAACATGACCACGCCCAGCGAAAAAGTAGTCGAAGCTCTCCGCACCTCCCTGAAGGAAGCCGAGCACCTGCGGCGGCAGAACCACAAGCTCGTCGCCGCGGCCACGGAGCCGATCGCGATCGTGGCGATGGGCTGCCGGTACCCCGGAGGCGTGAACTCGCCCGAGGACCTGTGGGAGCTCCTGGCCACCGGCAAGGACGCGATCTCCGGCTTCCCCACCGACCGCGGCTGGGACCTCGCCGCCCTGCGGGAGGCCGGGGCCGACAAGCGCGGCAACACCGTCAGCCAGGAAGGCGGCTTCCTCGACAGCGCGGCCGGCTTCGACGCGGGATTCTTCGGGATCTCGCCGCGCGAGGCCGTCACCATGGACCCCCAGCAACGGCTGCTGCTGGAGACCTCCTGGGAGGCGATCGAGCGCGCCGGCATCGACCCGGTGTCCCTGCGCGGCAGCGGCACCGGCGTCTTCGTCGGAACGAACGGACAGGACTACGCCTACCTGCTCGTGCGCTCCCTCGCCGACGCCACCGGCGACATCGGCACCGGCATCGCCGCCAGCGCCGTCTCCGGGCGGCTCTCCTACACCCTGGGCCTGGAGGGCCCGGCGGTGACCGTCGACACGGCGTGCTCCTCCTCGCTCGTGGCCCTGCACACGGCGGCCCACGCCCTCCGCGCCGGCGAGTGCTCGCTGGCGCTGGTCGGCGGAGTGAACGTCATGTCGTCCCCCGGGTCCCTGATCGAGTTCAGCCGGCAGGGCGGGCTCGCGTCGGACGGCCGCTGCAAGGCCTACTCCGACGCGGCCGACGGCACCGGCTGGTCCGAGGGCGTGGGCGTCCTCCTCGTCGAACGGCTCTCCGACGCCCGCCGCAACGGGCACCCCGTCCTCGCCCTGGTGAAGGGCTCGGCGGTCAACCAGGACGGCGCCTCCAACGGCTTCACCGCCCCCAACGGGCGGGCCCAGCAGCGGGTGATCCGCCAGGCCCTGGCCGCCGCGGGGCTCGCCGCGCAGGACGTGGACGCCGTCGAGGGCCACGGCACCGGCACCCCGCTCGGCGACCCGATCGAGGCGCGCGCCCTGCTCGCGACCTACGGGCAGGGGCGCGACCCCGAACGGCCGCTGCTGCTCGGGTCGGTGAAGTCCAACCTCGGCCACGCCCAGGCGGCCGCCGGCGTCGCGGGCGTCATCAAGACCGTCATGGCGATGCGGCACGGAGTGCTGCCCGGCACCCTGCACGTGGACGCGCCGTCCTCGCACGTCGACTGGTCGGCCGGCGCGGTGGAGCTGCTGACGGAGCCGCAGGCGTGGCCGGACGTCGACCGGCCCTGGCGCGCCGGGGTGTCGTCCTTCGGGATCAGCGGCACCAACGCCCACGTGATCCTGGAGCAGGCGGAACCCGCCGAGGAACCGGCCGGGGCCCCGGCGGCCCCGCCCGGTGTCGTGCCGTGGCTCGTCTCGGCGAAGTCCGAGGAGGCCCTGACGGCCCAGATCGAGAACCTCCCGTCGCCGGCCGGGCCGCTGTCGCCGGCCGACGTGGGCTTCTCGCTGGCCACAGGACGGTCGGCCTTCGAGCACCGCGCCGTACTGCTCACCGGCGGCCCCGACGGCGGTCCGACCGAGGCGGCCCGAGGACGCGCGAGCACAGGACGTTCGCTCGCGGTGCTGTTCTCGGGGCAGGGTGCGCAGCGGGTGGGGATGGGGCGGGAGTTGTACGGCCGTTTCCCGGTGTTCGCGGAGGCTTTGGACGCGGTGCTGGGGTATTTCGGTGGTGATGTGCGTGAGGTGATGTTCTGTGATGCGGAGCGGTTGAACGGGACGGGGTTTGCTCAGCCTGCTCTGTTCGCTGTTGAGGTGGCGTTGTTCCGGTTGGTGGAGTCGTGGGGGATCCGCCCGGATTTCGTCGCGGGGCATTCGATCGGTGAGATTGCTGCGGCGCATGTGGCGGGGGTGTTCTCGTTGGGGGATGCCTGTCGGCTGGTGGCTGCTCGTGCGCGGTTGATGAACGCGCTTCCTGCGGGTGGTGCGATGGTCGCTGTTCAGGCTGCGGAGGGGGAGGTTGCCGCGCGGCTGGTGGATGGTGTGTCGATCGCCGCTGTCAACGGTCCCGAGTCGGTGGTCATCGCTGGTGATGAGGCCGAAGTGCTGTGCATTGCGGAGAAGTTCGCGGCCGAAGGCCGTAAGACGCAGCGGCTGTCGGTGAGCCACGCTTTCCATTCGCCGTTGATGGATCCGATGCTGGATGAGTTCCGCCGGGTCGCGGAGGGTCTGTCCTACGGGGCTCCGCAGCTTCCGATGGTGTCGAATGTGACCGGCGAGCTCGCTGGTGAAGAGCTGGTGTGCTCGGCGGAGTACTGGGTCCGTCACGTCCGTGAGACGGTCCGTTTCGCCGACGGTGTACGTGCTCTGGCGTCCGAAGGTGCTTCGGTCTTCTTGGAGTTGGGCCCGGATGGTGTGCTGACGGCGATGGCCCAGCACAGCCTGGACGGCAGCCCGCTGGCGGTGTCCGCGCTGCGCAAGGACCGCCCCGAGGAGACCGCCCTCCTCACCGCCCTCGCGCAGCTCCACGTCGTCGGTGTCGGAGTCGACTGGGCCGCATGGTTCGCCGGCACGGGCGCGCGCCGCGTGGACGTCCCCACGTACGCGTTCCAGCACGAGCGGTACTGGCCGAAGCCGGCGGCCCCGGCGGGCGATGTGTCCGCCGCGGGCCTGATGCCCGCGGAACACCCGCTGCTGGGCGCGGCGGTGTCGCCCGCGGGCTCCGGCGGCATGCTGTTCACGGGCAGGCTGTCGGCACGGACGCACCCCTGGCTGCTCGACCACGTGGTGGACGGCGTGCCCGTCTTCCCCGCCGCCGGATTCCTCGAACTGGCCATCCGCGTGGGCGACCAGGTCGGCTGCGACCGGGTCGACGAGCTCACCTTCGGCGAGCCCCTCGTGCTGCCCGAGGAAGGCGCCGTACTCCTCCAGGTGTGGGCCGGTGCCCCCGACGCGGCGGGCGCGCGCAAGGTGAGCTTCCACTCGCAGATCGCCGACTCCGCGGAGCAGGCGTGGACCGAGCACGCCGACGGTGTCCTGAACTCCGGTGAGAGGACAGCCGAGTTCGACACATCCGTGTGGCCGCCGAGCGGAGCAGTGGCCGTGGACCTGGAGGACCTCGCAGAAGGCACCGGGCACGGCCCGGTGTTCCGGACCCTGCGCGCGGTCTGGACCCGCGGCGACGAGACGTTCGTCGAGGCGGCGCTCCCGGGCCGGGCGGACGACGCCGGGGCCTTCGGGCTGCACCCCGCGCTGCTGGAGGCGGTCACGCAGGCGGCCGGGCCCGCCGGGGACCTCGCGCCGACGTCGTGGGCGGGCGTCTCGCTGCACGCCAGTGGCGCTCCAGCGGTACGGATACGCGTCGCGAAGACCGGCGGCGACGCGTTCTCCGTCGCCGTGGCGGATATCGCGGGCGCGCCCGTCCTGTCGGCGGACTCGCTGGTCCTCGGCGCCCGGACGGCCGTCTCCGCGCGCCGCGACGGAGCGGAGCGGGGCGCGCTGCTGCGCCTGGAGTGGGTGGCGGCCCCCGAGGGGCCGGCTCCTTCCGGCGAGGTCCGGAGCGTCACGCTCGGCGCGGATGGGTTGGCGTCGCTGACGGACGTCCCGGATCTGGTCGTGGTCCCGGTGTCGGGCGCGGGCGGCGACGTCCCGGGCACGGTGCACCGGCTGACGGCGCGCGCCCTGGAGCTGGTGCAGGAGTGGCTCGCGGGGGAGCGGTTCGCCGACGCGCGGCTGGTGTTCGTGACGAACGGAGCGGTGTCCGGCGGCGATCCGGCCGCCGCCGCGGTGTGGGGTCTGGTGGGGTCGGCGCAGTCGGAGCACCCGGACCGGTTCGTCCTGGTGGACGCCGAGGACGGGGACGTCCCGGCCCTTCTGCCGGCCCTGCCGGGCCTGCTGGCCTCGGGCGACGCCCAGTTCGCCGTGCGCGACGGCGCCGTGTGCGTGGCCCGGCTGGCCCGGCTGCCCGAGCGGGCCGACGCGCAGGCCGCCGCCCCCGGGTGGAACGCGGACGGCACGGTGCTGATCACGGGCGGTACGGGTGGCCTGGGCGGTGTGCTGGCCCGGCATCTGGTGGCCGAGCGCGGCGTGCGGCACCTGACGCTGGTGAGCCGCCGGGGCGCGGCGGCCCCGGGCGCGGCGGAGCTGCGCGACGAGCTGACCGCCCTCGGCGCCGATGTGGTGGTCGAGGCGTGCGACGTCGCCGACCGCGCCGCGGCCGCACGGCTGTTGGCCGCCCTGGAGCGCCCGCTGGCCGCGGTCGTCCACGCGGCCGGTGTGCTGGACGACGGCGTGGTCACGTCGCTGTCCGCCGAGCGGCTGTCGGGCGTGCTGCGGCCGAAGGCCGACGCCGCCTGGCACCTGCACGAGCTCACCCGGGAGACGGACCTCGGCGCGTTCGTCGTCTTCTCGTCGGCCTCGGGCGTCATGGGCGGCGCAGGCCAGGGCAACTACGCCGCCGGCAACGTCTTCCTCGACGCGCTCGCCCGGCACCGCGCGGCGCTGGGCCTGCCCGCGCAGTCGCTGGCCTGGGGAGCGTGGGCGCAGGCCGACGGCATGACGGGCGCCCTGTCCGAGGCGGACATGCAGCGCATCGCGGCGTCCGGCGTGCCGCCGCTGTCGGTCGAGCAGGGCCTGGCGCTGTTCGACGCCGCCACCGCGTCGGACGAGGCGTACGTCGTCCCGATCGGCCCGGTCGCCCCGGGTACCCGGGTCCGCGGCGAGGTACCGCCGCTGCTGCGGGGCCTCGTCAAGGGCGCCCGCCGCACGGCCGCGAGCTCCGCGGGCGGTGCCGAAGCGGCCGCGGCGCTCGGCCGCCGACTGCGGGAGGCGCGGCCCGACGAGCGCGTGCGCCTCGTGGTGGATCTGGTGCGGACGGAGGTGGCCGCCGTGCTGGGGCACGCGTCGACGAAGGCCGTCGACGCGCGGAAGGAATTCCGGGACCTGGGGTTCGACTCGCTGACCGCCGTCGAGCTGCGCAACCGGCTGACCGCGGTCACGGGTCTGCGGCTGTCCGCGACCCTCGTCTTCGACTACCCCAACCCCACCGCACTCGCCGGACACCTCGCCTCGCAGCTCGTGGACGAGGCCGCGGCCGACGCGGGCCCCGCACTCCTCGCGGAACTCGAACGGATCGACTCCGTCCTCGCCGCGGACGAGCCGGATGCCCGCACCCGGGCCGCCGTCTCCAGCCGTCTGTTCCAGATGCTGGAGAAGTGGCGGGGGACCGAAGCGGAGGACGCCGGCGCCGAAGTCGCCGAGCGGATCGAAGCCGCCAGCACCGATGAGATCTTCGCCTTCATCGACAACGAGCTCGGCCGTCACAGCGATCGCTGAATCCGGCCTCCATATTCACAGGGAAGGTTTCTCTCGTCATGTCGAACGACAAAAAGCTCGTTGACTACCTGAAGTGGGTCACGGCCGATCTGCACCAGACCCGCCAACGGCTGCTGGAGGCCGAGTCCGGCAAGCAGGAACCCATTGCCGTCGTGGGGATGTCCTGCCGGCTGCCGGGCGGGGTGCGGTCGCCGGAAGAGCTCTGGCAGTTGCTGGACGACGGACGGGACGGCATCTCGGCGTTCCCCACGGACCGGGGCTGGAACCTCGGCCTCCTCGACGGGGACGGAAGCGGCGGCGCGCCGGCCGCGGGCGGCTTCGTCGACGCCACCGCCTTCGACGCCGACTTCTTCGGCATCTCCCCGCGCGAGGCCGTGGCGACGGACCCCCAGCAACGGCTGCTGCTGGAGAGCTCCTGGGAGGCACTGGAGGGCGCCGGCATCGACCCCGTGTCCCTGCGGGGCAGCGAGACCGGCGTCTTCATCGGCACGAACGGCGTCGACTACGTCGGCGTCGTGATGAACTCCCGCGAGGACGTCGAGGCGCACGGCAGCACCGGACTCGCGGGCAGCGTCCTCTCCGGCCGGCTCTCGTACAGCTTCGGCCTGGAGGGCCCGGCGGTCACCGTCGACACCGCGTGCTCGTCCTCGCTCGTCTCGCTGCACCTGGCGGCCCACGCGCTGCGCAACGGCGAGTGCTCGCTCGCGCTGGCCGGCGGTGTGACGGTCCTTTCGACCCCGATGAGCTTCGCCGGATTCAGCCGGCAGGGCGGCCTGGCGGCGGACGGCCGCTGCAAGGCGTTCGCGGACTCCGCCGACGGCACCAGCTGGTCCGAGGGCGTGGGCGTCCTCGTCCTGGAGCGCCTCTCCGACGCCCGCCGCAACGGCCACGAGATCCTGGCGGTCGTCCGTGGCTCCGCGGTCAACCAGGACGGCGCCTCCAACGGCCTGACCGCCCCCAACGGCCCTTCCCAGCAGCGGGTGATCCAGCAGGCGCTGGCGAGCGCGGGGCTGTCGGCGTCCGAGGTGGACGCGGTCGAGGCGCACGGCACGGGCACCACACTCGGCGACCCGATCGAGGCGCAGGCGCTGCTCGCCACGTACGGCCGGGACCGGGACCCCGAGCGGCCGCTGTGGCTCGGGTCGATCAAGTCGAACATCGGTCACACACAGGCGGCGGCCGGCGTCGCGGGCATCATCAAGGTGATCCTGGCGATGCGGCACGGCGTCCTGCCGAAGACTCTGCACGTGGACGCGCCGTCCTCGCACGTGGACTGGTCTGCCGGCGCGGTGGAGCTGCTGACGGATCCTCAGAAGTGGCCGGAGACCGACCGGCCGCGGCGCGCGGGTGTCTCGGCGTTCGGGATCAGCGGCACCAACGCCCACGCCATCATCGAGCAGGCCCCGGCCCCCGAGGAGCCCGGCGCCGGGGACGAGGACGGACCGAAGACCTCGCTGTCGGCCGTGCCGTGGCCCGTCTCGGCGAAGTCCGAGGAGGCCCTGGCCGCCCAGCTGGAGCGGATCTCCACGCTGACGGGCCCTTCCCCGCTCGACGTCGGCTTCTCGCTGGCGACCTCCCGCGCCCACCTCGAACACCGCGTGGTCCTGCTGGCCGAGGACGACGGGACCGTCGAGGTCGCGCGCGGATCGGCCGAGGACAGGTCCGGGAATCTCGCGGTGCTGTTCTCGGGGCAGGGTGCGCAGCGGGTGGGGATGGGGCGGGAGTTGTACGGCCGTTTCCCGGTGTTCGCGGAGGCTTTGGACGCGGTGCTGGGGTATTTCGGTGGTGATGTGCGTGAGGTGATGTTCTGTGATGCGGAGCGGTTGAACGGGACGGGGTTTGCTCAGCCTGCTCTGTTTGCTGTTGAGGTGGCGTTGTTCCGGTTGGTGGAGTCGTGGGGTGTTCGCCCGGACTTTGTCGCGGGGCATTCGATCGGTGAGATTGCTGCGGCGCATGTGGCGGGGGTGTTCTCGTTGGGGGATGCCTGTCGGCTGGTGGCTGCTCGTGCGCGGTTGATGAACGCGCTTCCCGCGGGTGGTGCGATGGTCGCCGTTCAGGCCGGGGAAGGGGACGTTGCCGCGCGGCTGGTGGAGGGTGTGTCGATAGCGGCGGTCAATGGCCCGGAGTCGGTTGTCATCGCCGGTGTTGAGGCCGAAGTGCTGGGTGTTGCAGAGAAGTTGGCCGCCGAGGGTCGTAAGACGCAGCGGCTGTCGGTGAGCCACGCTTTCCACTCGCCGTTGATGGATCCGATGCTGGATGAATTCCGGCGGGTCGCCGAGGGTATTTCGTTCCAGGCTCCGCAGCTTCCGATGGTGTCGAATGTGACCGGCGAGCTCGCTGACGAAGGGCTCGTGTGCTCGGCGGAGTACTGGGTCCGGCATGTGCGGGAGACCGTCCGTTTCGCCGACGGTGTACGTGCTCTGGCGTCCGAAGGCGCTGTGGTCTTCCTGGAGTTGGGTCCGGACGGTGTGCTGACGGCGATGGCCCAGCACAGCCTGGACGACGGCCCGGTGGCGGTGTCCGCGCTGCGCAAGGACCGCCCCGAGGAGACGGCCCTCCTCACCGCCCTCGCGCGGCTCCACGTCGCGGGTGTCGAGGTGGACTGGGCCGGGCTCTTCGCCGGCACCGGCGCCCGCCGTACCGACCTGCCCACCTACCCCTTCCAGCACGAGCGCTTCTGGCCCAGGCCCGCCGCGCTCACCGGGGACGTGACCGGCGCGGGTCTGCTGCCCGCCGAACACCCGCTGCTGGGCGCGATGCTCGCTCTCGCGGACTCCGGCGAGGTGGTGTTCACGGGCAGGCTGTCGCTCCAGACCCACCCGTGGCTCACCGACCACGCCATCGGCGGGAACGTCCTCTTCCCGGCCACCGGCTTCCTGGAACTGGCCATGCGCGCCGGTGACCAGGTCGGGTGCGACAGGGTCGAGGAGTTCGTCCTCCTCACCCCCCTCGTACTGCCGGAGGAGGGCGCCGCACTGGTCCAGGTGCTGATCGGTGCCCCCGACGAGGCGGGCGTCCGCACGATCTCCGTGCACTCGTGCGCCGACGGCGCGCCCGACGGACCGTGGATCCAGCACGCCAACGGCACACTGACCGGCGGGGAGCGGATCGAGGACTTCGGTTCGCAGACCTGGCCGCCGCCGGACGCGGTGGCCGTGGATCTGGAGGGCTTCTACGAGGGGACCGGCTACGGCCCCGCGTTCCAGGGCCTGCGCTCGGTCTGGCAGCGCGGGAACGAGGTCTTCCTCGAAGCCGCGCTGCCGCTCGACGCCGCCGGTGAGGCCGCGTCGTTCGGGCTCCACCCGGCGCTGCTGGACGCGGTGATCCAGTCCCACCGCATGGCCGGTGTCGGCGACGAGGGCCAGCTCCTCATGCCGTTCGCGTGGCAGGGCGTGTCGCTGCACGCGGGCGGTGCCTCGACCGTCCGGGCCCGGGTCACGAGGACCGGCGACGACCGCGTGTCCCTCGCGGCCGTCGACGTCGAGGGCGCGCCCGTGCTGTCGGCGGAGGCCCTGATTCTGCGCGGCACATCGGGACCGGTGGCCCCGGCGTCCGCGCCACGCGGCGCGGAGTACGACATGCTGCTGTCGCTGGACTGGGTGCCCGCCCCCGAGGTGCCGTCCACCGGGGCCCGGTGCGTGGTCCTGGGCGCCGACGGGCTCGGCGCGGGCGCGTCGGTCGCCTCCCTGGCGGACCTCACGGGCCACGAGGACCTGGTGCTGGTTCCCGTGTCCGGCACGGGCGACGACGTGCCCGCCGCCACCCACGAGCTGACGGCCCGGGTCCTGGACCTGGTCCAGTCCTGGTCGGCCGACGGGCGGTTCGCGGACTCGCGTCTGGTGTTCGTCACCTGCGGCGCTGTCGCCGCCGATGAGGGCGAGACCGTACGTGACCTGGCCGCGGGCGCGGTGTGGGGCCTGGTGCGGTCGGCGCAGTCGGAGAATCCGGGCCGGTTCGTGCTGCTGGACACCGAGAAGGACGACCTTTCGGCCACGCTCCCGCTCCTGCCGGGCCTGCTGGCTTCCGGCGAAGAGGAGTTCGTGGCGCGCGACGGTGCCGTGCGGGTGGCACGGCTGGGCGCTCTGGGCGTCGGTGCGGGGCTGCTGCCGCCCGCCGGGGTGCCGTGGCGGCTGGACTCCGGTGCCAAGGGGAGCCTGGACAAGCTGTTGCTCGCACCGTGCCTGGAGGTCCTGGAGCCGCTCGGGCCGGGGCAGGTACGGATCGAGGTCCAGGCCGCGGGCATGAACTTCCGCGATGTGCTCAACGCCCTCGGCATGTATCCGGGCGAGGCCGGGCGGCTGGGCGCCGAGGGCGCCGGCGTGGTGACCGGGACCGGCCCCGGAGTGCGTGGACTGCGCGTGGGCGACCGGGTGCTGGGCATGATGTTCGGCGGCTTCGGCCCCGTGGCCGTGTGCGACGAGCGGCTCCTCGCCAGGATTCCCGACGGCTGGTCGCCCGCTCAGGCCGCGTCGGTGCCGCTGGTCTTCCTGACCGCCCTGTACGCCCTGAAGGACCTCGCGGCCCTGAAGCCCGGCGAGCGGATCCTCGTTCACGCCGGTGCGGGTGGCGTCGGCATGGCGGCCATCCAGCTGGCCCGTCACCTCGGTGCCGAGGTGTTCGCCACGGCGAGCGAGGGCAAATGGGACACCCTGCGCGGACTCGGCGTCCCGGACGATCACATCGCGTCGTCCCGCACCACCGATTTCGAGCAGCGGTTCCTGGAGGTCACGGACGGCCGTGGCGTCGACGTGGTGCTCAACGCCCTCGCCGGTGAATTCGTGGACGCCTCACTGCGGTTGACCGCTCCCGGCGGTCGCTTCCTGGAGATGGGCAAGACCGACATCCGCGACCCGGAGGCGGTCGCCGCCGTCCGCTACCGCGCCTTCGACCTCGGCGAGGCCGGCCCCGAGCGGACCCAGGAGCTGCTGTCCGAGCTGCTGGAACTGTTCGCCGCCGGTGTCCTGCGCCTGCTGCCGGTCGCGACGTGGGACGTGCGGCGGGCTCCCGAGGCGTTCCGCCACATGAGCCGGGCCCAGCACATCGGCAAGATCGTGCTGACCATGCCGCGCACGTGGGCCGCGGACGGCACCGTCCTGATCACCGGAGGCACGGGCGGTCTGGGCCGTGAGCTGGCCCGTCACCTTGTGACCGAACGTGGCGTGAAACACCTGTTGCTGGTGAGCCGGAGCGGCCCGGAGGCGCCGGGCGCCTCCGAGCTGCGCGACGAGTTGGCCGACCGTGGTGCCGAAGTCCGTGTCATCGCGTGCGATGTGACGGACCGTGAGGCGGTGGCGGGGCTCGTGGCCTCGGTCCCGGCCGAGCACCCGCTGACCGCGGTGATCCACACCGCCGGTGTCCTCGACGACGGCGTGGTGACCTCGCTGAACGCCGAGCGGATGTCGGGTGTGCTGCGTCCGAAGGCGGACGGCGCGTGGCATCTGCACGAGGCCACCAAGGACCTCGACCTGGCCGCGTTCGTGCTGTTCTCGTCCATCTCCGGCGTCATGGGAACTCCGGGACAGGGCAACTACGCGGCGGGCAACGTCTTCCTCGACGCCCTGGCCCACCACCGCCACGCACAGGGCCTGCCCGCCCAGTCCCTGGCGTGGGGCGCGTGGGCACAGGGCAGCGGAATGACGGCCGCGCTGACCAAGGCGGACATGCAGCGCATCGCCTCGTACGGGGCGTCGCCCCTCTCCGTCGAGCAGGGGCTGGCCCTGCTCGACGCGGCGGGGGCGTGCGACGCGGCCCACCTCGTCGCGCTCGGCCGCGCCTCCGGGCCGGTACGGGCCGCCGGTCCCGTACCGCCCGTACTGCGCGGCCTGGTCAAATCCGGCCGCCGCGCCGCCGCCGCGGCCACCGGTGCCGGCACGGCGCAGCAATTCACCCGGCAGCTCGCGGAACTGGGCGAGGGCGAACGCGCCCGTCTCGTGAACGACTTGGTACGGAGCGAGGCCGCGGCCGTGCTGGGGCACGCGTCGGACCGGGGCATCGAGGTCCACCGGGACTTCTTCGAGCTGGGCTTCGACTCCCTGACCGCGGTCGAGCTCCGCAACAGGATCGCCGCGGCCACCGGGCTGCAACTGCCCGCCACCGTGGTCTTCGACAACCGGACCCCCGAGAACCTCGCCACGTGGCTGCGCAGCGAACTCGCCGCACGGCCGGGCCCGGACGGCTCCCCGTCCGGCGCGGCGCCCGGAGGCCCGGCCGCCGGGCAGGAAGTGGACTCGCTGGAGCGGATGTTCCTCGACGCCGTGGAGAACGGCAGGATCCTGGAGGCCCGGCTCATGGTGAAGGCCCTGGGCGGCATCCGCCCGACCTTCGAGAGCACGGCCGAGCTGGAGGACCTGCCGCTGGCCACCACGCTCGCCGAGGGCCCCGGCAGGCCCCGGCTGATCTGCGTCAGCACGCCCACCGCCAACGGCGGCGTCCACGAGTACGCCAGGTTCGCCGCGTCCTTCCGGGGCAGGCGGCACGTCAGCGCCCTGCCGCTGATCGGCTTCGCCGCGGGGGAGCGGCTGCCCGCAACGGCCGGGAGCGCGGCCAGGGTCATCGCGGAAAGCGCGCTGCGCGCGAGCGACGGCGAGCCCTTCGTCCTGGTCGGACACTCCTCCGCCGGAGCGTTCGCCTACGCGGCCGCGTGCCTGCTGGAGAGCACGTGGGGCATCAAGCCCGCGGCCGTGGTGCTGCTGGACACCCTCAGCATCCGGCACGACAACGCAGCGGACAGCGAGGACCACGACTACCACGGCCTGATACAGCACTTCTTCACGGTCGACGAGGTCTCCCCGGTGCGGATGACCAACTCCAGGCTGTCCGCGATGGGCTGGTGGATGAGCCTGCTCAAGGGGCTCGACGTGCAGCACACGACCGCTCCCGTGCTGACCCTCCGAGCGGGGAGGCCGGTCGCCGGTCTCGGGCCCGCCGCGGCCGGGTCCGACGGTCCGGGCGGCGAGGAGAAGCCCGCCCTGATCCCGTCGGCCTGCGTCCGCACGGTCGACGCCGACCACTTCTCCATCGTCAAGGAGCACGCCGCACCGACCGCGGAGACCGTGGAGGACTGGCTCGGCTCCGTCGGCGGAGCGTGACAGCACCGCGACGACCCACGCCATGACCGACCGCCGAGCGATCAGTTCCGACCCATGCGTGAAAGGCAGACCTTCCATGACCGCTTCCCCCCAGGACCTCCCCTCCCTCAGTCTTGAGACGCCTGCCTTGTTGACGGTGAGCCCGCTCCTGCGCGAACTCCAGGAACAGGGGCCGGTCTGCCGGGTGCGCACCCCCGCCGGGGACGAGGGGTGGCTGGTGACCCGCCACGCCGAGCTCAAGCAACTGCTGCACGACGAGCGGATCGGCCGCTCCCACCCCGACCCGGCGAACGCGCCCCGGTACGTCAGGAGCGCCTACCTGGACCTGATGATCACCGACACCGACGCCGAGGCCGGACGCCAAACGCACACCGAGTACCGCCGGCTGCTCACACCGATGTTCTCCGCCCGGCGGGTCCGCGACATGCAGCCGCAGGTGGCAGCGGTCGTGGACGCCGTACTGGACCGGTTCATCGCCCAGGGGTCGCCCGGCGACCTGCACGGCGGCGTCTCCGCACCGGTCGCCCTGGCGGTCCTCTGCGACATCATCGGCATCCCCGTGGAGAACCGCGAACAGCTGACGACGCTGCTGTCCCAAATGGCCCTGCTGAACGACCGCGAGGGCGTGGAGCGCGGACAGCGCGGCCTCTTCGCGTTCATCGAAGGACTCGTCGAGCAGAAGCGGACCACACCCGGCGACGACATCATGACCCGGCTGACCGAAGGAGGGCTCCCCGAGGCGCGCGTGGCACCGCTGGCGGTGGGCCTGCTGTTCGCCGGGCTGGACAGCGTCGTCACGATCATGGACGACGGGGTGGTGCTCCTGAGCACCCACCCCGAGCAGCGCGCGGCGGCACTGGCGGACCCGGACCTGATGACGCTCGCCGTGGAGGAAGTGCTGCGGGCGGCCAAGGCCGGCGGATCGGTCCTGCCGCGCTACGCCTCCGAGGACGTCGAGATCGGCGGGGTGACCATCCGGTCCGGGGACCTGGTCCTGTTCGACTTCAGCCTCTCCAACTTCGACGAGCGGGCCTACACCGAACCGGAGCGGTTCGACATCACCAGGTCCCCCAACCCGCACATGACCCTGGCCCACGGCATCTGGCACTGCATCGGCGCCCCCCTGGCGCGCATCGAGCTGAACACGGTCTTCACCAAGCTGTTCACCCGCCTGCCCGACCTGCACCTGGTACGTCCGGTGGACGAGCTGCGGATGCTGGACGGCCAGCTCTCCGGCGGCCTCACCGAACTGCCGGTGGCCTGGTAGACCGGACCGCCCTCTGCCCGGCGACGGCCTTCACCGCGCCGTCCGGGACGTCGCCCGTACGCACACCTCGCGCCCGCCACGCGACCGAGGCCGTGCGTACGGGCGACGTGCTTTAGGGAAACCCGCAGTCAGTCTTGAGCAGTATGGCCTTTGATAACGGGTCAGACGTGAGTGTCGACGCTCTGTGCCCCAGAACCGGCATTCCACGAGGAGTTGGCGTCCTGATGTCGAACGAGGCGAAGCTGCGCGAGTACCTCAAGCGGGCGATCGCGGACCTCCACGAGACCCGCCAACAGCTGGGCGAGACGGAGCAGAAGCAGCGCGAGCCCATCGCGATCGTCTCCATGGCCTGCCGCTTTCCCGGTGGCGTCCACTCACCGGAAGAGCTCTGGGAACTGCTGCGGGACGGCGTCGACGCGATCTCCGCCTTCCCAGGGAACCGCGGCTGGGACCTCGATACGCTCTACGACCCCGACCCGGCACACCAGGGCACCTCCTACGCCCGTGAGGGCGGATTCCTCCACGAGGCGGGCGAGTTCGACCCCGGCTTCTTCGGGATCTCCCCGCGCGAGGCCCTCGCCATGGACCCCCAGCAGCGGCTGCTGCTGGAGACCGCGTGGGAGGCCGTCGAACGGGCCGGCATCGACCCGGAATCCCTCGCGGGCAGCCGCACCGGCGTGTTCGTCGGCACCGGCCACGGCGGGTACGACACGGAAAGCGCCCGACGGGTGGACGAGGTCGGCGGGCACCTGCTGACCGGCAACCTCATCAGCATCGCCTCCGGCCGGATCTCCTACGTCCTCGGCCTCGAAGGCCCCGCCCTGACCGTGGACACGGCCTGCTCCTCGTCGTTGGTCGCCCTGCACCTGGCGGCGCAGTCACTGCGGCGGGGCGAGTGCAACCTCGCCCTCGTGGGCGGCGCGACCGTGATGTCCACCCCGCACATGTTCGTGGAGTTCTCCCGGCAGCGCGGTCTGGCGCCCGACGGCCGCTGCAAGCCGTTCGCGGCGGCCGCCGACGGCACCGGATGGAGCGAGGGCGTCGGACTGGTGCTGGTCGAGCGGCTCTCCGACGCCGTGCGCAACGGCCACCAGGTACTCGCCGTGCTCAAGGGCTCGGCCGTCAACCAGGACGGCGCCTCCAACGGCCTGGCCGCCCCCAACGGCCCGTCCCAGCAGCGCGTCATCCGCCAGGCCCTGGCCGGCGCCGGCCTCGCCCCCGCCGACGTCGACGCCGTCGAGGCCCACGGCACCGGCACCGCCCTCGGCGACCCCATCGAGGCCCAGGCCCTCCTCGCCACGTACGGCCAGCGGCCCGCGGACCGGCCCGTGCTGATCGGCTCGATGAAGTCCAACATCGGGCACACCCAGTCGGCGGCCGGTATCGCCGGCGTCATCAAGATGGTCCTGGCGATGCGGCACGGAGAGCTGCCCGGGACCCTGCACCTGGACGAGCCCACCGCCCACGTCGACTGGAGCGAGGGCAACGCCAGGCTCCTCGCGCGGCCCGAGCCCTGGCCCGAGACCGACCGGGTGCGCCGCGCGGCCGTCTCCTCCTTCGGCATCAGCGGCACCAACGCCCACGTCATCCTGGAACAGGCACCCCCCGCCGAGGCCGATCAGGCGCCCGCCCCGGCCGCCCGCCCCGGCGCGCTGCCCTGGATCCTGACCGCGCGCACCGACGAGGCCCTGCGGGCCCAGGCCGCCCGGCTCGGCCGGCACGTCCGCGCCCGCGCCGACCTCGAACCGGCCGATGTCGCCCACTCCCTCGTGGCCACCAGGCCCCTCATGGAACACCGCGCCGCCGTCGTCGCCGAGGACCGCGAGACGTTCCTCGACGGCCTGGACGCCCTGGCCGAAGGCCGCACCGCGGCCGGCCTGGTGACCGGCGCCGCCGCCGAGGCACCCCTGGCCTTCCTCTTCACCGGACAGGGCTCCCAGCGCCTCGGCATGGGACGCGAACTGCACCGCACCCACCCCGAGTTCGCCAAGGCCTTCGACGCGGTGTGCGCCGAACTCGACCCGCACCTGCGACAGCCCGTCCGCGACGTCGTCTTCGCCGAGGAGGGCACGGCCGAGGCCGCCCTGCTCGACCGGACCGCCTCCACCCAGGCCGCGCTCTTCGCCCTGGAGACCGCGCTGTTCCGGCTCGTCGAGTCCTGGGGCATGACACCGCAGTTCGTCGCCGGCCACTCCATCGGCGAACTCACCGCCGCCCACGTGGCCGGCGTCCTCTCCCTCCAGGACGCCGCACGGCTGGTCGCCGCCCGCGGCACCCTCATGCAGGCCCTGCCCGAAGGCGGCGCCATGGTGGCCGTCCAGGCCACCGAGGAGGAGATCCGCGCCTCCCTCGCCGGCCACGAGGAGCACGCCTCCCTCGCCGCCGTCAACGGCCCCGACTCCACGGTCGTCTCGGGCGACGAGGAGGCCGTCTCCCTGATCGCCGCCCACTGGGAGGCACAAGGGCGCCGCACCAAGCGGCTGCGGGTGAGCCACGCCTTCCACTCCCCGCGCATGGACGGCATGCTGGAGGACTTCCGGCGCGTCGCCGAGGACCTGGAGTTCCACGCCCCCCGCATCCCCGTGGTGTCCACGGTGACCGGCGAGCTCGCCACCGCCGAGGAACTGTGCTCGCCCGAGTACTGGGTCCGGCAGGTCCGCGAGAGCGTCCGCTTCTGCGCCGCCGTGCGCACCCTCGAAGCCGAGGGCGTCACCACATTCGTGGAGCTCGGCCCCAGCGGCGTGCTCACCCCCATGGTCCAGGACTCCCTGAACACCCTCGAACAGCCCGTTCTCGTCAGCCTCCTGCGCACCGGCCGCCCCGAGGCGCACGCCCTCGCCGAGGGCATCGCCACCGCCTCCGTGCACGGCGCCCGCGTCGACTGGCCCGCCTGCCTCGGCACGTTCGGCGCCACCCGCGTCGAGCTGCCGACCTACGCCTTCCAGCGCCAGTGGTACTGGCTGGACGGGGCCGGGTCGACCGACGGAGGACCGGCCGCGACCGAAGCCGGCGAAGCCGGATTCTGGGAGGCCGTCGAACGCGAGGACCTGGAAGGGCTGTCGGCCGTCCTGGCCATCGACGGCACCGAGGCCGACTCGCTCGGCAGCCTCCTGCCCACGCTCTCGTCATGGCGCAAGCAGCGCAGGACGCAGGCGGTGGCGGACAACTGGAGCTACCGGGCGCACTGGACCCCCCTCACCGCCCCCACCGGCTTCACCGCCACCGGGAACTGGCTCGTCGCGCTGTCCGAGCGCACCGCCGCCGACCCGTGGACCACCCGGCTCCTCGACACCCTGCGCGACCAGGGCCTGCGCACCGAACTGCTCGTGCTGCCCGAGACCGACGAGCAGAGCGAGCCCGTCACCTGGCCCGACGGCCCTGTCGACGGTGTGCTCTCCCTGCTGGCCCTCGACGAACAGCCGCACCCCCGCCTGACCTCCGTGCCGCGCGGCCTGGCCGCCACCACCGCCCTGCTGCGCGCACTGGAGACCTCCGGCATCCGGGCCCCGCTGTGGTGCGTGACCCGCGGCGCCGTGGCCGTCGACCACCGCGACATGCTCACCAACCCCGTGCAGGCGCACGCGTGGGGCCTCGGACGCGTGATCGCGCTGGAGCACCCGCAGCTCTGGGGCGGGCTCGTCGACCTCCCCGAGACCCTGGACGCACGGGCCGTCTCCCGGCTCCTGGGCGTGCTCGCCGCGCCCGAGGACCAGGTCGCGATCCGGCCCGCCGGGACCTTCGCCCGCCGCCTGGCACGCATCGTGCCCGGCGGCGACACCGGCGCCGACTGGACCACACACGGCACGATCCTGGTCACCGGAGGCACCGGCGGGCTCGGCGGACAGGTCGCGCACTGGCTCGCCGGCGCCGGGGCGGAGCACCTGGTGCTCACCAGCCGCCGCGGCCCGCAGGCCCCCGGCGCCCAGGAACTCGCGGCCGAACTCACCGCACGGGGCGTCCGGGTCACCGTGGCCGCCTGCGACACCGCCGACCGCGACGCCCTGGCGGCCGTCCTCGCGGACATCCCGGCGGACCTGCCCCTGACCGGCGTCGTGCACGCCGCCGGTGTCCTGGACGCGGGCATGCTGGAAGCGCTCACCCCCGAACGCTTCGAGACCGTACTGCGCCCCAAGACCACCGCCGCCCTGCACCTGCACGAGCTCACCCGGGACCTCGACCTGGAGATGTTCGTGATGTTCTCCTCGGTCTCGGGCTCCGTGGGCCAGGCCGGCCAGGCCAACTACGCCGCGGCCAACGCCTTCCTCGACGCCCTCGCCGAACACCGGCGCGGGCAAGGGCTGCCGGCCACCTCGGTGGCCTGGGGCCCCTGGGCGGACCTCGGCATGGCGACGGACCGCGACCTGGCCGACCGGGCGAGCCGCGACGGGCTGGTCCTCATGGCCGCGCCCCCCGCACTCGCCGCCCTCCGCCAGGCCCTGGCCCAGGGCGCGGCGAACCTGACGGTGGCCGACGTGGACTGGACGGCGTACGCCCCCGCCCTGACCGCCGTACGCCCCAGCCCCCTCCTCGCCGACCTGCCCGAGGCGCGCCGCGCCCTCGCCGCCGCCGACGGCCCGCGCGAGAACCGCTCCCCGCTGCGCGACCGCATCGGCGCACTGCCCGCCGCCGAGCAGGAGCAAGCCCTGCTGCGCATGGTCCGGGAGGAGGCCGCGAAGGTCCTCGGACACGCCTCGCCGGACACCGTCGACGCCCAACGGGCCTTCCGCGTACTGGGCTTCGACTCGCTGATGGCCGTCGAGCTGCGCAACCGCCTGTCCGCCGCGACGGGCCTGCGGCTGCCCGCGACCCTGCTGTTCGACCACCCCACCCCCACCGCGGTCGCCGGGTACCTGCGCTCCGAGGCCCTGGGCACGGCCGGGCCCGGAACCGTCGTGGAACGGACGGCCGCCGTGCTCGACGAGCCGGTCGCGATCGTGGGCATGGCCTGCCGCTTCCCCGGCGGAGTGAACTCGCCGGAGGCCCTCTGGCGGCTGCTGGCCGAGGGCGGGGACGTCATCTCCGGCCTCCCCGACGACCGCGGCTGGGACCTCGGCCGGCTCTACCACCCCGACCCCGACCACCAGGGCACGACCTACGCCCGCGGGGGCGGCTTCCTCGACGACGTGGCCGGCTTCGACGCGGACTTCTTCGGCATCTCGCCGCGCGAGGCCCTCGCCATGGACCCGCAGCAGCGGCTGCTGCTGGAGACCGGCTGGGAGGTCCTCGAACGGGCCGGCATCGCCCCCGAGTCCCTGCGGGGCAGCAGCACCGGTGTCTTCGCGGGCACCAACACCCAGGACTACCGCGTGGTGCTGGACGCGGCGCGGGACGAGGTCGCCGGCCACGCCCTCATCGGCAACTCGATGAGCGTGGTCTCCGGCCGGGTGTCGTACACCTTCGGCTTCGAAGGCCCCGCGGTCACGGTGGACACGGCCTGCTCGTCGTCGCTGGTGGCCCTGCACATGGCGGTGCAGTCGCTGCGGTCGGGCGAGTGCTCGCTGGCGCTGGCCGGCGGTGTGACGGTGATGGCGACGCCGACGCCGTTCGTGGAGTTCTCCCGGCAGCGCGGGCTGGCGCCCGACGGCCGCTGCAAGCCGTTCGCGGCGGCCGCCGACGGCACCGGATGGAGCGAAGGCGTCGGACTGCTGCTCGTGGAGCGGCTGTCGGACGCCCGGCGCAACGGCCACCAGGTGCTCGCGGTCGTGCGCGGCTCGGCCGTCAACCAGGACGGTGCCTCGAACGGCCTGAGCGCGCCCAACGGCCCCTCACAGCAACGTGTCATCCGCCAGGCCCTCGCCAACGCCGGTGTGGCGGCGTCCGACGTCGACGCCGTCGAGGCGCACGGCACGGGCACGACCCTGGGCGACCCGATCGAGGCCCAGGCCCTGCTCGCCACCTACGGCCAGGACCGCCCCGAGGACCGCCCGCTGCGGCTGGGCACGGTGAAGTCCAACCTCGGGCACACCCAGGCCGCCGCCGGTGCGGCCGGCGTGATGAAGATGGTCCTGGCGATGCGGCACGGTGTACTGCCGCGGACCCTGCACGTCGACGAGCCCACCCCGCACGTCGACTGGACCACCGGCGCGGTCGAACTGCTCACCGAGCCGGTGGACTGGACCGGGACGGACCGGCCGAGGCGGGCCGCCGTCTCCGCGTTCGGGATCAGCGGTACCAACGCGCACGTGATCCTGGAGGAGGCGGAGAAGGCGGAGGAGGCAGGGCAGCCCGAGCCCGAGGCACCGGCCTCCGCCCCCGGGACCCCGGTGCCGCTGCTGGTGTCCGGGAGGAGCGAGCCGGCTCTGCGGGCCCAGGCGGCCCGGCTGCTGTCCCACCTCGACGGTGAGCCCGGCTCGCGGCTCGTGGACGTCGCGTACACGCTCGCGACGCGCATGGCCTTCACACACCGCGCGGTCGTCCACGCCGAGAGCCACGACACCGCGGTACGCGCCCTGACCGCGCTGGCCGAGGACACGGCCGACACCGCCCTGACCACCGGCGCCGCGGACGCGGGCAAGGACGCCGTGCTCTTCTCGGGCCAGGGTTCGCAGCGGCTGGGGATGGGGCGTGAGCTGTATGCCCGGTTCCCGGTGTTCGCGGAGGCTTTCGACGCGGTGTGCGCGGGGCTGGACGAGCACCTGGACCGTCCGCTGCGGGAGGTCGTCTGGGGTGATGACGCGGAGCTGCTGAACCGGACCGTGTATGCCCAGGCCGCACTGTTCGCGGTGGAGGTGGCGCTGTTCCGGCTGGTGGAGTCGAGGGGTGCGCGGCCGGACTTCGTGGCCGGACACTCGGTCGGCGAGATCACTGCCGCGCACGTGGCCGGTGTGTTCTCACTCCCGGATGCGTGTGCCCTGGTGGCGGCTCGCGGCCGGCTGATGCAGGCGCTGCCCGCGGGCGGTGCGATGGCGGCGATCCGGGCCACCGAGGAGGAGGTCCTGCCGCACCTGACCGACGGTGTGTCGATCGCAGCGGTCAACGGCCCGTCGTCGGTGGTGATTTCCGGTGCCGAGGCCGCTGTCGAGGCGATCCGGGAGCACTTCGAGGGCGAGGGCAGGAAGACCAGCCGACTGCGGGTCTCGCATGCCTTCCACTCGCCGTTGATGGAGCCGATGCTGGCCGAATTCCGCGCGGTCGCCGAGAATCTGTCCTACGGCGTGCCGGAACTCACCGTCGTCTCGAACGTGACCGGCAGCCCGGCCGCGCAGGACCAGCTGTGCACCCCGGCGTACTGGGTGACCCATGTCCGTGATGCGGTGCGGTTCGCCGACGGGGTACGCGCCCTGCAGGCGGAGGGTGTGACGCGGTTCCTGGAGCTGGGCCCCGACGGCACGCTGTCGGCCATGGCCGGGGAGTCGCTGCCGGACGGGACCCTGCTCGTCCCCGCGTTGCGCAAGGACCGCCCGGAGGAGGCGACCCTCCTCGCGGCCCTGGCACAACTGCACGTCCAGGGCGCCGAAATCGACTGGGCCGCGCTCTTCGCCGGCACGGACGCGCACGCCGCCGACCTGCCGACGTACGCCTTCCAGCACCAGCGGTTCTGGCCCACCCCTGGCCTCACCGGCACCGGCGACATCGGCGCCGCCGGCCTCGAAGCGGCCGGGCACCCGCTGCTGAGCGCCGCCGTGGAACTGTCCGACAGCGACGGCCTGCTGTTCACCACACGGCTGTCCCTCCAGTCCCACCCGTGGCTGGCCGACCACGTGGTGATGGGCTCGGTCCTGCTGCCGGGAACGGCATTCGTCGAACTCGCCGTCCGCGCGGCCGACGGAATGGGCTGCGACCGGATCGACGAACTGACCCTGGGCGCCCCGCTCGTGCTGCCCGAGCACGGCGGAGTACAACTGCAGATGCACGTCGGCTCCGCCGACGAGTCCGGCAGCCGCGCCCTGAGCGTCCACTCCCGCCCGGAGGGCGACGGCGACCGGCCCTGGGTCCGGCACGCCACCGGCGTACTCGCGACGGGGGAGCGGCCGGCCGCTCCCGGCCACGACTTCCACGCGGAGTCCTGGCCGCCCGCCGGCGCCGAGGCCGTCGACCTGACCGGCCTCTACCCGGACCTGGCACAGAGCGGACTCGACTACGGGCCGCACTTCCAGGGCCTGCGGACCGCGTGGCGCCGAGGCGACGAGGTGTTCGCCGAGGTCGCCCTGCCCGAAGCCGCCGCGGGCGACGCGTCCGCGTACGGCCTGCACCCGGCCCTGCTCGACGCGGCCCTGCACGTCTGCGCCTTCAACGGAGTCGACCGGGGCGTCATCCCCTTCTCCTGGGAGGGCGTCTCGCTCCACGCCTCCGGCGCCTCGGCCGTACGGGTCCGGGTCGTCCGGCACGGCGGTAACACACTGTCCGTCGACGTCGCCGACGCCGAGGGCGAGCCGGTCGCCTCCATCGGGACCCTGGATCTGCGGGCGGTCGCCGCCGACCAGCTGAGCGCCGGCACGGGCCCGGCCGGAAGCGATGCCCTCTTCCGCGTCCAGTGGACCCCCGTACGCATGCCCCAGGCCGAAGCCGTGGGGTCCGTGGCGGCCATCGGCTCCCTCGCCGGCCCGTCGTCCGTCGACTACCCGGACCTGGCGGCCCTGGTCCGGTCCGGCCAGGTGCCGGACACGGTGCTGATGCCGGTGGGCGCCGACTCCGGCGGCACGGTCGATTCCGTACATGCCGTGACCGCGCGGGTGCTGGAGTCGGTGCAGTCGTGGCTGGCCGACGAGCGGTTCACGGACTCGCGCCTGGTGTTCGTCACCTGCGGTGCCGTCTCGGTCGGCGGCGGCGAGACCGTACGGGATCTGGCCGGCGCGGCGGTGTGGGGCCTGGTGCGGTCGGCGCAGTCGGAGAACCCGGGCCGGTTCGTCCTGGTGGACACCGAGGACGGGGACATCGAGCCCCTGCTCCCGGTCCTGCCGGGCCTGTCGGCCACCGGGGACGACGGATTCGTGGTGCGCGAGGGCACCGTCCGGGTGGGGCGGCTGGCCTCCCTGGCCAGTGGTGCGGGGCTGCTGCCGCCCGCCGCGGCGCCGTGGCGGCTGGACACGGGGGCCAAGGGCAGCCTCGACGCTCTGCTGCTCGCGCCGTGCCCGGAGGTGCTGGAACCGCTCGGGCCGGGGCAGGTCCGGATCGAGGTCCGGGCGGCGGGTGTGAACTTCCGCGATGTGCTCAACGCGCTGGGCATGTACCCGGGCGAGGCCGGCCTGCTCGGTGCCGAGGGCGCCGGTGTGGTGACCGGCACCGGGCCAGGGGTGAGCGGACTGCGCCCCGGCGACCGCGTGATGGGCAAGATGCTCGGCGGCTTCGGCCCGGTGGCCGTGTGCGACGAGCGGCTCCTGGTCAGGATTCCGGAGGACTGGTCGTTCGCGAGGGCCGCGTCGGTGCCGGTGGTCTTCCTCACCGCCCTCTACGCGTTGAAGGACCTCGCGGATCTGCAGCCCGGTGAAAAGATCCTTGTGCATGCCGGTGCCGGTGGTGTCGGCATGGCGGCCATCCAGCTGGCCCGGCACCTCGGTGCCGAGGTGTTCGCCACGGCCAGTGAGGGCAAGTGGGACACCCTGCGCGGACTCGGCGTCCCGGACGATCACATCGCGTCGTCGCGTACCACCGATTTCGAGCAGCGGTTCCTGGAGGTCACGGGCGGCCGCGGCGTGGACGTGGTGCTCAACGCCCTGGCCGGTGAATTCGTGGACGCCTCCATGCGGTTGACGGTTCCCGGCGGCCGGTTCCTGGAGATGGGCAAGACCGATATCCGTGATCCGGAGCTGGCCGCCGGGGTGCGCTACCGCGCCTTCGACCTCGCGGAAGCAAGCCCGGAGCGGAACCAGGAGATGCTGTGCGAGCTGCTGGAGCTGTTCGCCGCGGGAGCGCTGCGGACGCTGCCGGTCGCCACATGGGACGTGCGGCGGGCGGACGAGGCGTTCCGGTACATGAGCCGGGCCCGGCACATCGGCAAGATCGTCCTGACCGTGCCGCGTGCCTGGGATCCGGACGGCACGGTGCTGATCACAGGCGGCACGGGCGGCCTGGGCCGTGAACTGGCCCGTCACCTTGTGACCGAACGTGGTGTGAAGCACCTGCTGCTGGCGAGCCGCAGCGGGATGGACGCGCCGGGTGCGGCCGAACTGCGGGCCGAACTGGCGGAGCACGGCGCCGAAGCCACCGTCGTGACGTGTGACGTGGCCGACCGGGACGCGGTCGCCGGACTGGTGACAGGGGTGCCGTCCGGGCACCCCCTGACGGCTGTGATCCACACGGCCGGTGTGCTCGACGACGGCATTGTCACGTCGCTGACGGCGGAGCGGCTGTCGGGTGTACTGCGTCCGAAGGTGGACGCGGCCTGGTACCTGCACGAGGCGACCGAGGGTCTCGACCTGGCCGCGTTCGTGCTGTTCTCGTCCATTTCCGGCGTCATGGGAACTCCGGGGCAGGGCAACTACGCGGCGGGCAACGTCTTCCTCGACGCCCTGGCCCACCACCGCCACACACAGGGCCTCGCGGCCACATCGCTCGCGTGGGGCCCCTGGGCCCAGAGCGGCGGCATGACCGGCACGCTGTCGGACGTCGACCTCCAGCGGATCGCCCGCTCGGGCATGCCCGAACTCGCCCCCGCGGAAGGCGTCGCACTCTTCGACGCCGCGCTGGGCACCGACGAGGCACACGTCCTCCCCGTGCGCCTCGACCTGGCTGTACTGCGGGAACGGGGAGACGTACCGCCGTTGATGCGCGGACTGGTGCGCACGCGCGCCCGGCGCTCGGCGGTCGCCGGCTCGGCCGCGGTGGCCGGCCTGATGGGACGCCTGTCCGGGCTGGGCGCGGTGGAACGGCGCGAGGTGCTGCTGGACCTGGTACGCGCCCAGATCGCGGGCGTCCTGGGCCACGCGAGCCCGGAGACGGTCGACTCGACCCGGGCCTTCCAGGACCTCGGCTTCGACTCCCTGACCGCGGTCGAACTCCGCAACCGGCTCAACAAGGCGACAGGCCTGCGACTTTCGACCACCGCCGTCTTCGACTACCCGACCGCGGACGCGATCGTGGGCTTCCTGCTGGACGAGATGTTCGGCGCGGAGGCGGAGACGGGGGCGGTCGTGCCGACGGGGGTGTCGGCGGCCGTCGCCGACGATCCGGTGGTGATCGTCGGGATGAGCTGCCGCTATCCCGGTGGCGTCGAGTCGCCCGAGGACTTGTGGCGGCTGGTGTCGGAGGGTGTGGACGCGGTTTCGGACTTCCCGGCCGAGCGTGGTTGGGACGTGGAGTCCCTCTACAACCCCGACCCCGAGCACACAGGGACGAGCTACACCCGTGCGGGCGGGTTCCTGCACGAGGCGGCGGAGTTCGATCCGGCGTTCTTCGGGATGAGCCCTAGGGAGGCGCTGTCGACGGACTCGCAGCAGCGGTTGCTGCTGGAGACGAGCTGGGAGGCGATCGAGCGGGCGGGCATCGACCCGACGACGCTGCGCGGCAGCCGGACAGGCGTCTTCGCCGGCGTGATCTACGCCGACTACAGCGACCTCTTGGTCGGCGACCAGTTCGAGGGCTACCGGGGCAACGGCAGCGCGGCCAGCATCGCGTCCGGCCGGGTGTCGTACACGTTCGGCTTCGAAGGGCCTGCAGTCACGGTCGATACGGCGTGCTCGTCGTCGCTGGTGGCTCTGCACTGGGCGGCGCAGTCGCTGCGGTCGGGTGAGTGCTCGCTGGCGCTCGCCGGTGGTGTGACGGTGATGTCGACGCCGACGCCGTTCGTGGAGTTCTCGCGGCAGCGGGGGTTGTCGGCGGACGGTCGGTGCAAGGCGTTCTCCGACAGTGCCGATGGTGTCGGCTGGGGTGAGGGCGTGGGCATGCTGGTGCTGGAGCGGCTGTCCGACGCGCGCCGTAACGGGCACCGGGTGCTGGCTGTCGTGCGTGGCTCCGCCGTGAACCAGGATGGCGCGTCCAATGGTCTGACGGCGCCGAACGGCCCGTCGCAGCAGCGGGTGATCCGGCAGGCGTTGGCGAGTGCGGGGTTGTCGGTTGCGGATGTCGATGCGGTGGAGGCGCACGGTACGGGTACGACGCTGGGTGACCCGATCGAGGCGCAGGCCCTGCTGGCCACGTACGGCCAGGACCGCCCCGAGGACCGCCCGTTGCTGCTGGGCTCGATCAAGTCCAACATCGGCCACGCACAGGCCGCGGCGGGTGTCGCCGGTGTGATCAAGATGGTCATGGCGATGCGCCACGGTGTCCTGCCGAAGACGCTGCACATCGACACCCGGTCGACCCACGTCGACTGGAGCGCCGGCGCCGTCGAGTTGCTCACCGAACCGGTCGAGTGGCCGACGTCCGAGCGCCGCCGTGCGGGTGTCTCCTCGTTCGGTATCAGCGGTACGAACGCGCACGTGATCCTGGAGCAGTTGGAGTCGGAGCCTGTTGAGGCCGGGCCTCATGTGGTCGATCCGGGTGGGCTGGTTCCCACGCTGGTGTCCGGGAGGAGCGAGTCGGCTCTGCGGGCCCAGGCGGCACGGTTGCTGTCCCATCTTCATCGTGAGTCCGACTCGCGGCTTGTGGACGTCGCGTACTCGCTGGCGACTGGCCGTGCGGAGTTCCAACACCGTGCGGTGGTGCTGGCGGCGGACCGGGAGGATCTGCTGCGTTCCCTGTCTGCTCTGGCGGAGGGCCGGGGTGACGCGGACGTCGTGGCGGAGGGTGTGGCGCGTTCGGGCAGGTCGGCGTTCTTGTTCTCGGGTCAGGGTTCGCAGCGGCTGGGGATGGGGCGTGAGTTGTATGCCCGGTTCCCGGTGTTCGCGGAGGCTTTCGACGCGGTGTGCGCGGGGCTGGACGAGCACTTGGACTGTCCGTTGCGGGAGGTCGTCTGGGGTGATGACGCGGAGTTGCTGAACCGGACCGTGTATGCCCAGGCGGCGTTGTTCGCGGTGGAGGTGGCGCTGTTCCGGTTGGTGGAGTCGTGGGGTGTGCGGCCGGATTTTGTTGCCGGGCATTCCATTGGTGAGATCGCTGCCGCGCATGTGGCGGGCGTGTTCTCGCTGGCGGATGCGTGTGCCTTGGTGGCGGCTCGTGGGCGGCTGATGCAGGCGCTGCCCGCCGGTGGTGCGATGGTGGCTGTCCAGGCGACGGAGGAGGAGGTCCTGCCGTATCTGGCCGGGGACGTGTCGATCGCGGCGGTCAACGGTCCGTCGTCGGTGGTGGTTTCCGGCGCCGAGGTGTCCGTCGAGGCGATCCGGGCCCGCTTCGAGGGCGAGGGCAGGAAGACCAGCAGGCTGCGGGTCTCGCACGCCTTCCACTCGCCGTTGATGGAGCCGATGCTTGACGGATTCCGGGAGGTTGTGGCGGGGCTGTCGTTCGGCGTGCCGGCGGTGCCGGTGGTGTCCAATCTGACGGGTCGGCTTGCCGAGTCGGGCCAGTTGACTTCGGCTGATTACTGGGTGGCTCATGTCCGTGATGCGGTGCGGTTCGCCGACGGGGTACGCGCCCTGCAGGCGGAGGGTGTGACGCGGTTCCTGGAGCTGGGCCCCGACGGCACGCTGTCGGCCATGGCCGGGGAGTCGCTGCCGGACGGGACCGTGCTCGTCCCCGCGTTGCGCAAGGACCGTCCGGAGGAGAGGACGGTACTCGCGGCTCTGGCGCAGTTGCACGTCCAGGGCGTGCGGGTGGACTGGGTGGCGTCGTTTGCCGGGATCGAGCCCCGGCGGGTGGATCTGCCGACGTATGCGTTCCAGCGTGAGCGGTTCTGGCCGTCGGGCGGGGTGGCGCGTTCCGGTGATGTGCGGTTTGCGGGTCTGGGTTCGGCGGGGCATCCGTTGTTGGGTGCTGCGGTGGAGCTGGCGGGCTCCGGTGGGTTGTTGTTCACCGGTCGGCTGTCGATGTCGTCGCATGCGTGGCTTGCAGATCATGTGGTGCTGGGGTCAGTGCTGGTGCCGGGGACGGCGTTGGTGGAGCTGGTGTTGCGGGCGGCTGATGAGGTCGGCTGTGATGTCCTCGAAGAGCTGACGCTCGCCGCGCCGTTGGTGCTGCCGGATTCGGGTGCCGGTGTGCAGGTGCAGGTGTGGGTCGGTGAGCCGGACGATTCGGGTCGCCGGTCGGTTGCGGTGCACTCGCGTGAAGGCGAGGAGCCGTGGACGCTGCATGCGAGCGGTGCTCTGGGCAACGGTGCTGAAGCGGCCGTGTTCGATACATCGGTGTGGCCGCCTGAGGGTGCCGAGTCCCTTGATGTGGCGGGCTGCTATGAGCAGTTCGCGGATGCGGGCTTCGCATATGGTCCGGTGTTCCAGGGTCTGCAGGCGGCCTGGAGGCTTGGTGAGGACGTCTATGCCGAGGTCGGCCTTCCTGAGGGTGTCGACGGTGTCGGCTACGGTCTGCATCCCGCGCTTTTCGATGCGGCACTGCATGCGGCGATGCTGGGTGTGAGCGGGGAGGGTGTTCCGTTCTCGTGGAGCGGGGTGTCCCTGCACGCGTCCGGTGCTTCACAGATACGGGTGCGCATCCGCGCTCTCGACAGCGGAATATCGATCGCGATAGCCGATTCGGTTGGTTCGCCGGTGGCTTCGGTGGAGTCGCTGGTGGTCCGCCCGATCTCTGCCGGGGACTTGCGGACCGGCGACCGCGACTCCCTCTTCGCACTCGACTGGATTCCCGTCTCGCCGACAGGCGAGAGCGTCGAACTTGCCGGGCCGTTCCGGACCTACGCGGACCTGGAGTCCGCAACCGGGGCCGACGCCCCGGGGACCGTGCTGATCGAGCCGGTCGTCGAGGCCGTCGGCACCGTGGAGTCCGTACATGCCGTGACTGCAAGGGTGTTGGAGTCGATCCAGTCGTGGCTGGGCGATGAGCGGTTCGTGGATTCGCGTCTGGTGTTCGTGACGCGGGGCGCGGTGGACGGCACGGATCTCGTGGGTGCCGCCGTCTGGGGCCTGGTGCGCTCGGCGCAGTCCGAGAGTCCGGGGCGTTTCGTTCTGGTGGACCTGAAGAGCGATGCCGACGCGGCGGTCCTGCCGCAGGCGCTCGCCTCCGACGAACCCCAACTGCTGCTATCCGAGGGCCAGGTCCTCGCCGCTCGCCTCGTGCGCGCGCAGCCCCGGAACACGGCCGATGTGGCCTGGGACGTGTCCGGCAGGGTTCTGATCACTGGTGGTACGGGTGGTCTGGGACGGGTTCTGGCCCGGCATCTGGTGGTTGAGCGCGGTGTGCGGAGTCTGCTGTTGGTCAGTCGTAGTGGCCTTGCGGCCGAGGGGGCCGAGGAGCTCGTGGTCGAGCTTGCGGAGCATGGGGCGGATGTGGTCGTCGAGGCGTGCGATGTGGCGGAACAGGAGGACGTGGCGGATCTGGTGTCCCGGCATCGTGTCGGCTCTGTTGTGCACACCGCGGGTGTTCTTGACGACGGTGTCATCGGTTCCCTGACTCCGGAGCGGCTCGCGGCCGTGCTGCGGCCGAAGGTGGACGCGGCGTGGAACCTTCATGAAGCGACCAGGGGCATGGACCTTGACGCGTTCGTGGTCTTCTCCTCCGTGGCGGGTACGTTCGGCAGCGCGGGCCAGGCCAACTACGCGGCGGGCAATGCATTCCTGGACGCTCTGGCCCACCACCGCCGTACGCAAGGGCTCCCGGCCGTCTCACTGGCGTGGGGCCCCTGGTCCCAGGACGGCGGCATGACCGGCACGCTCACCGAGGCCGACCTCCAGCGCATCGCCCGCTCCGGGATGCCGCCACTGACCGTCGAGGAGGGCCTCGCCCTCTTCGACACCGCCCTCGGCACCGACGAGCCCGTACTGCTCCCCGTCCACCTGGACCTCACCGCCCTGCGGGCACAGGGCGAGCCCCTGCCACTCCTGCGCAGCCTCATCCGCACGCGCAACCAGCGTACGGCTGTAGGCGGTTCGGCAACGGCGGCCGGCCTCGTGCGGCGTCTGGCCGGACTCTCCGGGAACGAGCGGCGGGCGGCACTGCTGGACCTGGTGCGCGACCGGGTCGCGGCGGTTCTGGACCACGCCCGCCCGGACACGATCGATCCGTCGAAGGCCTTCCAGGACCTCGGCTTCGACTCCCTGACCGCGATCGAACTCCGCAACGGACTGGGCAAGGCCACCGGTCTGCGGCTGTCGGCGACAGTCGTGTTCGACTACCCGACGACCGAAGCCCTCGCAGGACACCTCCTCGACGAGCTGTTCGACGCCGACGCGGCAGAGCAGATCCCGGTGGCAGCGCTTCCGTCCCTGACGGACGACCCGGTCGTCATCGTCGGCATGAGCTGCCGCTTCCCCGGCGGCGTCACCTCACCCGAGGACCTCTGGCAACTGGTGTCCGACGGCGTGGACGCCGTCTCCGGCTTCCCGACCGATCGAGGCTGGGAGATCGCGGACACCTACGACCCCGACCACGAGGGCGCCATCGCCACCCGCTCCGGCGGATTCCTCCATGACGCGGGGGAGTTCGACCCCGGATTCTTCGGGATGAGCCCCCGGGAGGCCCTGACCACCGACGCCCAGCAGCGGTTGCTGCTGGAGACGACCTGGGAGGCGATCGAGCGGGCGGGCATCGACCCGACGACGCTGCGCGGCAGCCGGACGGGCGTCTTCGCCGGCGTGATGTACCACGACTACTCCCAGCTCCTCACCGGGCGCGAGTTCGAGGGGTACCAGGGCAGCGGCAGCGCGGGCAGTGTGGCCTCGGGCCGGGTGTCGTACACGTTCGGCTTCGAAGGTCCTGCGGTCACGGTGGACACGGCGTGCTCGTCGTCGCTGGTGGCCCTGCACCTGGCGGCGCAGTCGCTGCGGTCGGGCGAGAGCTCTCTCGCTCTCGTCGGAGGCGTGACGGTGATGGCGACCCCGCTGACGTTCGTGGAGTTCTCCCGGCAGGGCGGGCTTTCGCCGGACGGTCGGTGCAAGGCGTTCTCCGACAGCGCCGACGGTGTCGGCTGGTCCGAAGGCGCCGGCATGCTGGTGCTGGAGCGGCTGTCGGACGCGCGGCGGAACGGACATCGGATCCTGGCTGTCGTGCGTGGTTCCGCCGTGAACCAGGACGGTGCGTCCAATGGTCTGACGGCGCCGAACGGTCCGTCGCAGCAGCGGGTGATCCGGCAGGCACTGGCCAGCGGTGGGCTGTCCGCGGCGGACGTCGACGTCGTGGAAGCCCACGGCACCGGCACGACGCTGGGTGACCCGATCGAGGCGCAGGCCCTGCTGGCCACGTACGGTCGGCACCGGCCCGAGGACCGCCCGTTGCTGCTGGGCTCGATCAAGTCGAACATCGGCCACACACAGGCGGCCTCGGGTGTCGCGGGCGTGATCAAGATGGTCATGGCCATGCACCGCGGTGAGCTTCCGCGCACCTTGCATGTCGATGCGCCGTCGTCACACGTCGACTGGTCGGCCGGTGCGGTGGAACTGCTGACCGAGCGGACCGTCTGGCCTGAGGGTGACGGGCCGCGTCGTGCGGGTGTCTCCTCGTTCGGTATCAGCGGTACGAACGCGCACGTGATCCTGGAGCAGCCGGAGTCTGTCGAGGCCGGGCCTCAGGTGGTTGACCTGGGTGGGCTGGTTCCCACGTTGGTGTCCGGGAAGAGCGAGTCGGCTCTGCGGGCCCAGGCGGCCCAACTGCTGTCCCACCTCGACATCGAGGCCGGGCCCCGGACCCTGGACGTCGCGTACTCGCTGGCGACGAGTCGCTCGGCCTTCCAGCACCGTGCGGTGGTGCTGGCGGCGGGTCGGGAGGATCTGCTGCGTTCTCTGTCTGCTCTGGCGGAGGGGCGGGGTGATGCGGATGTTGTGGCGGAGGGTGTGGCGCGTTCGGGCAGGTCGGCGTTCTTGTTCTCGGGTCAGGGTTCGCAACGGCTGGGCATGGGCCGTGAACTGTATGCCAGGTTCCCGGTGTTCGCGGGGGCTTTCGACGCGGTGTGCGCGGGGCTGGACGAGCACTTGGACCGTCCGTTGCGGGACGTGGTCTGGGGTGATGACGCGGAGCTGCTGAACCGGACCGCCTACGCTCAGGCCGCACTGTTCGCGGTCGAGGTGGCCCTGTTCCGGCTGGTGGAATCGTGGGGCATCCATCCGGATCAGCTGCTGGGACACTCGGTCGGTGAGATCGCTGCCGCGCATGTGACGGGTGTGTTCTCACTGTCGGATGCGTGTGCCTTGGTGGCGGCTCGTGGGCGGCTGATGCAGGCGCTGCCCGTGGGCGGTGCGATGGTGGCTGTCCAGGCGACGGAGGAGGAGGTCCTGCCGTATCTGGCCGGGGATGTGTCGATCGCGGCGGTCAACGGTCCGTCGTCGGTGGTGGTTTCCGGTGCCGAGGCGTCCGTCGAGGCGATCCGGGCCCACTTCGAGGGTGAGGGCAGGAAGACGAGCAGGCTGCGGGTTTCGCATGCCTTCCACTCGCCGTTGATGGATCCGATGCTCGACGGTTTCCGGGAGGTTGTGGCGGGGTTGTCGTTCGGTGTGCCGAGCATCCCGATCGTCTCGAACGTCACCGGCGAGTCGGCGTCCGCGGAACAACTGTGCTCTGCGGAGTACTGGGTCCGCCACGTTCGTGAGGCCGTACGGTTCGCCGACGGTGTGCGCGCGCTGCGGGAGCAGGGGGTTACCGCCTTCCTGGAGCTCGGCCCTGATGGCGCTCTCTCCGCGCTGGCTGCGGAGTCCGCGGGCGATGAGGCCGTACTGGCTCCTGTGCTGCGCAAGGGCCGTGCCGAGGAATCAGCGCTGCTCGCTGCTGTGGCACAGCTGCATGTCCACGGTGTGCCGGTCGACTGGGCCGCTGTCTTCGCCGGCAGTGGTGCCCGGCGGGTGGATCTGCCGACGTACGCGTTCCAGCGTGAGCGGTTCTGGCCGTCGGGCGGGGTGGCGCGTTCCGGTGATGTGCGGTTTGCGGGTCTGGGTTCGGCGGGGCATCCGTTGTTGGGTGCTGCGGTGGAGCTGGCCGGTTCTGGTGGGTTGTTGTTCACGGGTCGGCTTTCGTCGTCGTCGCATGCGTGGTTGGTGGATCATGTGGTGTTGGGGTCGGTGTTGGTGCCGGGTACGGCGTTGGTGGAGTTGGTGTTGCGGGCGGCTGATGAGGTCGGCTGTGATGTCCTCGAAGAGCTGACGCTTGCCGCGCCGTTGGTGCTGCCGGATTCGGGTGCCGGTGTGCAGGTGCAGGTGTGGGTCGGTGAGCCGGACGATTCGGGTCGCCGGTCGGTTGCGGTGCACTCGCGTGAGGACGAGGGGCCATGGACGCTGCATGCGAGCGGTGCTGTGACCCATGGCGCTGAAGCGGCCGCGTTCGATACGTCGGTGTGGCCGCCCAAGGATGCTGTACCCCTTGATGTGACCGGCTGCTACGAGCAGTTCGCGGATGCGGGCTTCGCATATGGTCCGGTGTTCCAGGGCCTGCGGACGGCCTGGAAGGCGGGGGAGGACATCTACGCGGAGGTGCAGCTCCCCGAGGGTGTCGACGGTGTCGGCTACGGTCTGCATCCCGCGCTCTTCGATGCGGCACTGCATGCGGCGATGCTGGGCGGGGGTGGGGAGGGTGTTCCGTTCTCGTGGAGCGGGGTGTCCCTGCACGCGTCCGGTGCCTCACAGATACGGGTGCGCATCCGCGCTCTCGACAGCGGAATATCGATCGCGATAGCCGATTCGGTTGGTTCGCCGGTGGCTTCGGTGGAGTCGCTGGTGGTCCGTCCGATCTCTGCCGGGGACTTGCGGACCGGCGACCGCGACTCCCTCTTCGCACTCGACTGGATTCCTGTTCCGCCGACGGGCGAGAGTGTCGAACTCGCCGGGCCGTTCCGGACCTACGCGGAGCTGGAGCCCCTGGCCGAGGGGGATGTTCCCGAGGCCGTACTGGTCGCGCCGCCCACCGGTTCCGCTGACACCGTGGAGTCGGTGCACGCTGCGGCCGCCTGGGCGTTGGAGCTGGTGCAGTCGTGGCTGGACGACGAGCGGTTCGTGGATTCGCGTCTGGTGTTCGTGACGCGGGGCGCGGTGGACGGCACGGATCTCGCGGGTGCCGCCGTCTGGGGCCTGGTGCGCTCCGCGCAGTCGGAGAGTCCGGGGCGCTTCGTTCTGGTGGACCTGGACGGCGCCGCCGAGGCCGTGCCGTCGCAGGTGCTCGCCTGCGACGAACCCCAACTGCTGCTATGCGAGGGCCAGGCCTTCGCCGCGCGTCTTGCACGGGTGCAGACACAGGACGCCGCCGATGTGGCCTGGGGTGTGTCCGGCAGGGTTCTGGTCACCGGCGGTACGGGTGGTCTGGGTCGTGTTCTCGCCCGGCACTTGGTGGTTGAGCATGGTGTGCGGAGTCTGCTGCTGGTCAGCCGTAGCGGTCCGGCCGCCGAGGGCGCCGAGGAGCTCGTGGCCGAGCTGGCGGAGCACGGGGCGGATGTGGTCGTCGAGGCGTGCGATGTGACGGATCAGGAGGCTGTGGCGGATCTGGTGTCCCGGTACCCGGTCGGTGCTGTTGTGCATACCGCGGGTGTTCTCGATGACGGTGTGATCGGGTCGTTGACGGTTGAGCGGTTGTCGGCGGTGTTGCGTCCGAAGGTGGACGCGGCGTGGAATCTGCACGAGGCCACGAAGGGCCTGGAGTTGGACGCGTTCGTGGTCTTCTCCTCCGTGGCGGGTACGTTCGGCAGTGCGGGCCAGGCCAACTACGCGGCCGGCAACGCTTTCCTGGACGCTCTGGCCCACCACCGCCGTACGCAAGGGCTCCCGGCCGTCTCGCTGGCGTGGGGCCCCTGGTCCCAGAACAGTGGCATGACCGGAACGCTCACCGAGGCCGACCTCCAGCGGATCGCCCGCTCCGGGATGCCGCCACTGACCGCGGAACAAGGGCTGACGCTGTTCGACGCCGCATCGCGCGGCGCCGATCCCGCGGTACTCCCCGTGCGTCTGGACCTCGCGGCTCTCCGCGCCCAGGGTGAGCCCTCGCCGCTGCTGCGCGGGCTGATCCGTACGCGCACCCGCCGAGCCGACTCCACCGCCGCGGCCTCCGGGATCGCCCAGCGCCTGACCGGACTGTCCACGGCGGACCGGCACGAGATGCTGCTCGATGTCGTACGCGGGCAGATCGCAGTGGTTCTCGGACATGCCGGATCCGCGGAGATCGACCCGACCCGGGCCTTCCAGGACCTCGGATTCGACTCCCTGACCGCGGTCGAACTCCGCAACCGCCTCGGCGCGGTGACCGAACTCCGGTTGCCGACGACGGCCGTCTTCGACTACCCGACCGCGGACGCGCTTGTCGGTTTCCTGCTGGACGAGATGTTCGGTGCGGAGGCGGAGACGGGGACGGAGGTGGTTGTGCCGACGGGGGTGTCGACGGTCGTCGCTGATGATCCGGTGGTGATCGTCGGGATGAGCTGCCGCTATCCGGGTGGTGTCACGTCGCCCGAGGATCTGTGGCGACTGGTGTCGGAGGGTGTGGACGCGGTTTCGGACTTCCCGGCCGAGCGTGGTTGGGACGTGGAGTCCCTCTACAACCCCGATCCCGAGCACACGGGGACGAGCTACACCCGTGCGGGCGGGTTCCTGCACGAGGCGGCGGAGTTCGATCCGGCGTTCTTCGGGATGAGCCCTAGGGAGGCGCTGTCGACGGACTCGCAGCAGCGGTTGCTGCTGGAGACGAGCTGGGAGGCGCTGGAGCGGGCCGGTATCGACCCGGTGTCGCTGCGGGGCAGCCAGACGGGCGTCTTCGCGGGTGTCATGTACAACGACTACTCCCAGCTCCTCTCCGGGCCCGAGTTCGAGGGCTATCAGGGCAGTGGCAGCGCGGGCAGTGTGGCCTCGGGCCGGGTGTCGTACACGTTCGGTTTCGAGGGGCCTGCGGTCACGGTGGACACGGCGTGCTCGTCGTCGTTGGTGGCCCTGCACTGGGCGGCGCAGTCGCTGCGGTCGGGTGAGTGCTCGCTGGCGTTGGCCGGTGGTGTGACGGTGATGTCGACGCCGGCGGTGTTCGTGGAGTTCTCGCGGCAGCGGGGGTTGTCGGCGGACGGTCGGTGCAAGGCGTTCTCCGACAGTGCCGATGGTGTCGGCTGGGGTGAGGGCGTGGGCATGCTGGTGCTGGAGCGGCTGTCCGACGCGCGCCGTAACGGGCACCGGGTGCTGGCGACGGTGCGGGGCAGCGCCGTGAACCAGGACGGTGCGTCCAACGGCCTCACGGCGCCGAACGGTCCCTCCCAGCAGCGGGTGATCCGGCAGGCACTGGCCAGTGCCGGTCTGTCGGCAGTGGATGTCGATGCGGTGGAGGCGCACGGTACGGGTACGACGTTGGGTGACCCGATCGAGGCGCAGGCCCTGCTGGCCACGTACGGCCAGGACCGACCCGAGGAGCGGCCGTTGCTGCTGGGCTCGATCAAGTCCAATATCGGCCACGCACAGGCCGCGGCGGGTGTCGCCGGTGTGATCAAGATGGTCATGGCGATGCGCCACGGTGAGCTTCCGCGCACCTTGCATGTCGATGCGCCGTCGTCACACGTCGACTGGTCGGCCGGTGCCGTGGAACTGCTGACCGAGCGGACCGTCTGGCCTGAGGGTGACGGGCCGCGTCGTGCGGGTGTCTCCTCGTTCGGTATCAGCGGTACGAACGCACACGTGATCCTGGAGCAGCCGGAGTCGCAGCCGGAGTCGGCCGAGGCCATGGAACCGGCGGGCGCGACGGACGGACTGCTGCCCTTGGTGGTGTCCGGCAAGTCCACGGCCGGGCTGCGGGCCCAGGCGGCACGGCTGCTGTCGCACCTCAACACCGAGACCGGGCCGAGGGTCACGGACGTGGCGTACTCGTTGGCGTCGGGTCGGTCGAGTTTCGCGCATCGTGCGGTGGTGTGGGGTGCGGACCGGGATACGGTGATGCGTGCTCTGTCGGCGCTTGTGGTGGGTGAGGCCGATCCGGGTGTGTCCGAGGGTTCGGTTTCCGTGGGGAAGTCGGCATTCCTCTTCTCGGGTCAGGGCTCGCAGCGCCTCGGCATGGGCCGTGAACTGCACGGCCGGTTCCCGGTGTTCGCGGAGGCTTTCGACGCGGTGTGCGCGGGGCTGGACGAGCACTTGGACCGCCCGCTGCGGGACGCGGTCTGGGGCGACGATGCGGAGCTGCTGAACCGGACCGCCTACGCCCAGGCCGCACTGTTCGCGGTCGAGGTGGCACTGTTCCGGCTGGTGGAATCGTGGGGTGTGCGGCCGGAGTACGTGGCCGGGCACTCGGTCGGTGAGATCGCCGCCGCGCATGTGGCGGGCGTGTTCTCGCTGCCGGACGCCTGCGCGCTGGTGGCGGCTCGTGGCCGGCTGATGCAGGCGCTGCCCGCGGGCGGTGCGATGGCCGCGATCCGGGCCACCGAGGACGAGGTGCTGCCGCACCTGACCGACGGTGTGTCGATCGCCGCGGTCAACGGACCGTCGTCCGTGGTGGTTTCCGGCGTCGAGGCGTCCGTCGAGGCGATCCGGTCCCACTTCGAGGGCGAGGGGCGGAAGACCAGCAGGCTGCGGGTCTCGCATGCGTTCCACTCGCCGTTGATGGAGCCGATGCTGGAGGAGTTCCGCGCGGTTGTGGCGGGGCTGTCGTTCAGTGCGCCGACGGTGCCGGTGGTGTCCAATCTGACCGGTCGGCTCGCCGAGCCGGGCCAGTTGGCTTCGGCTGATTACTGGGTTCGTCATGTGCGTGAGGCGGTGCGCTTCGCGGACGGTGTCCAGGCTCTGAGCGCGGAAGGCGTGACGCGGTTCCTGGAACTCGGTCCGGACGGCGTCCTGTCGGCCATGGCGCAGGAGTCACTGCCCGAGGGAACCACCGTCCTCGTCCCCGCCCTGCGCAGGGACAGGGAAGAGGAGACAGCGGTACTCGGATCTCTGGCGCAGTTGTACGTCCAGGGCGTGCGGGTGGACTGGCCGGTGTTGTTCGCCGGAACCGGCGCGCGGCAGGTGGATCTGCCGACATATGCGTTCCAGCACGAGCGGTTCTGGCCGTCGGGCGGGGCCATGCGTGCGGGTGATGTGAGGTTTGCGGGCCTGGGGTCGGTGGAGCATCCGTTGTTGGGTGCTGCGGTGGAGCTGGCGGGTTCCGGTGGGTTGTTGTTCACGGGCCGGCTGTCGATGTCGTCGCATGCGTGGCTTGCAGATCATGTGGTGCTGGGGTCGGTGCTGGTGCCGGGGACGGCGTTGGTGGAGCTGGTGTTGCGGGCGGCTGATGAGGTCGGCTGTGATGTCCTCGAAGAGCTGACGCTCGCCGCGCCGTTGGTGCTGCCGGATTCGGGTGCCGGTGTGCAGGTGCAGGTGTGGGTCGGTGAGCCGGACGATTCGGGTCGCCGGTCGGTTGCGGTGCACTCGCGTGAAGGCGAGGAGCCGTGGACGCTGCACGCCGACGGATCCGTCACCACAGGCACCGAGGCACCGGTCTTCGATACGTCCGTGTGGCCCCCGCGGGACGCCGAACCTCTCGATGTGACGGACTGCTACGAGCAGTTCGCGGATTCCGGGTTCCTGTACGGCCCGGCATTCCAGGGCCTGCGGGCAGCCTGGAAGTCCGGTGCCGAGATCTACGCGGAAGTCCGGCTTCCCGAGGGCGTCGACGGCGCTGCCTATGGTCTGCACCCGGCACTCTTCGACGCCGCGCTGCACGCGTCGATGTTCGGCGGGGGAGACGGGGAGGGGGGCGTTCCGTTCTCCTGGACGGGCGTCTCGCTGCACGCGTCCGGCGCCTCGCACGTCCGCGTCCGCATCCGTACCGTCGACGGTGGGATATCGCTCGCGATCGTCGACTCCGCCGGTTCGCCCGTCGCTTCGGTGGACTCGCTGGTCGTGCGTCCGATCTCCGCCGACCAGCTGCGGACCGGCGACCGGGACTCCCTTTTCCACCTCGACTGGACCGGCGTGCAGCTCACGGACGAGCCCGTCGAGTCGCTCGCCGTACTCGGCGAGGACACCGAGGGCATCTTGCACGGCCTCACGCTCCAGTCCTTCGCGGACCTGGACGCCATGGCCGAGGCCGGCGTCCCCGACGCCGTACTCCTGCCGCTCACCGCCGGGTCCGGCGGAACGGTGGAGTCGGTCCATGCCGCTACTGCACGGGCGTTGGAACTGGTGCAGTCGTGGCTGGCCGACGAGCGGTTCGCGGACTCGCGCCTGGTGTTCGTGACGCGTGACGCGGCGGCCGGCGGCGACCTCGCCGGTGCCGCCGTCCAGGGTCTGGTGCGTTCCGCGCAGTCGGAGAACCCGGGGCGTTTCGTCCTGGTGGATCTGGAAGGCGATGCCGATGTGACGGCGTTGCCGAAGGCACTCGCCACGGACGAGCCGCAACTCCTGCTAAATGACGGTCAGGTGCTCGCCGTCCGTCTCGCCCGCGTGCAGACGCAGGACGCCGCGGACGTCATCCGTGACCTGAGCGGCACGGTCCTGATCACTGGTGGTACGGGTGGTCTGGGCCGGACGTTGGCCCGGCATCTGGTGGTTGAACGTGGGGTGCGGAGTCTGCTGTTGGTCAGTCGTAGTGGCCTTGCGGCCGATGGCGCCGAGGAGCTTGTGGCCGAGCTTGCGGGGCATGGTGCGGATGTTGTCGTGGAAGCCTGCGATGTGACCGACGGTGCGGCCGTGGCCGATCTCGTGTCCCGGCACCCGGTCAGTGCTGTCGTGCACACTGCCGGTGTTCTTGACGACGGTGTCATCGGTTCCCTGACTCCGGAGCGGCTCGCCGCCGTGCTGCGGCCGAAGGTGGACGCGGCGTGGAACCTTCATGAAGCGACCAGGGGCATGGACCTTGACGCGTTCGTGGTCTTCTCCTCCGTGGCGGGTACGTTCGGCAGTGCGGGCCAGGCCAACTACGCGGCTGGCAATGCCTTCCTGGACGCTCTGGCCCACCACCGCCGTACGCAAGGGCTCCCGGCCGTCTCGCTGGCGTGGGGCCCCTGGTCCCAGAACAGTGGCATGACCGGCACGCTCACCGAGGCCGACCTCCAGCGGATCGCCCGCTCCGGGATGCCCGAGCTGTCGGCCGAGGAGGGTGTGGCGCTCTTCGACACCGCCCTCGGCACCGACGAGCCCGTACTGCTCCCCGTCCGTCTGGACCTCACCGCCCTGCGGGCACAGGGCGAGCCCCTGCCGCTCCTGCGCGGCCTGATCCGGACGCCGGGGCGGCGAACCGCGGCGGCCGGTGCGGGCGCCGCGGCCGGCTTCGCGCAGCGGCTGGCGGGGCTGTCCACGGCGGAGGGACACGAGGTCGTGCTGGAGGCCGTACGCGGTCAGGTCGCGGTCGTACTGGGCCACGACGGTGCCGCGGAGATCGCCCCGGAGCGGGCCTTCCAGGACCTCGGCTTCGACTCCCTGACCGCGGTCGAACTCCGCAACCGGCTGAGTGCCCTCACCGGGGTCCGGCTGCCGGCGACCCTGCTCTTCGACTACCCGACGCCCGTGGAGCTCGTCGAGTATCTCCACACCCTGATCGCGCCCGAGCCGCCCTCCGGCCCGGAGGCGCTCCTGGGCGAGCTCGACAGGCTGGAGAAGGCCTTCGGCGGGCTCGACGTCACGGAGGAGGTCCACGAGCAGATCGCGGGCCGCCTGGAGGTCCTCAGGACGAAGTGGGGCGCCCTGCGGGACGCCGCCGCGGGGACCGGCCGCGACGGGTCCCCGGACGAGACGGACTTCGACTTCGAGTCCGCCTCCGACGAAGAGGTCTTCGACCTCCTCGACAACGAGCTCGGCCTGTCCTGACACGATGAAGCGGCCCGTACCGGGAACTCCCGGTACGGGCCGCTTCGTCATGGGCCACTGTCGACGGAGCTGAAGGAAACCAGTCGGCTCAGAGCGGACGGCGGAAGCCCACCGCCGCGAGTACGCCGCCCACGACGGCGATACCGACGCTGATGAGCAACGCGGGCAGCACGGCACCGGCGCCGGGCAGGTCGAGCGCGAGGGCGCGCGTCGTGTCGATCGCGTACGTCAGCGGGTTGGCCTTGGCGACCGTGCCCAGCCACGTGGGCAGGTCGGCGACCGGGACATAGGCGCTCGAGGCGAACAACAGCGGGAAGATCGCGATGACCGCGAGGTTCTGCATGGGCTCCGCCCGCCGCAGCCACGCGGCGGCCGCGATGAACGCCCACCCCAGGGTCCAGGTGATGAAGAGCACCAGCCCGGCCGAGGCGAGGAGCTTCCCCGCGCCGCCCTTGGGGGAGTAGCCGAGAACGGTGACGGCCAGCACGATGACGATCGCGATCTGCACCGCGGCGCGGACCAGGTTCGCCAGGCTGCGGGCGATCAGCAGCGAACTGGGGTGGATGGGAAGGGAGCGCAGCCGGGCGACCATGCCGTTCTTGAGGTCGTCCACCACCCCGATCCCGGACTGGATCGCGGAGTGCACCGCGTTGTCCACCAGGACCGCCGGCATCACGAAGTCGAGATAGCTGATCCCCTTGGGGAAGTGCGGCGGCATGCCCATCCCGCTGAACACCTGGGTGAGCATGAACAGCAGGATCACGGGCTGGGCCAGGCCGAAGACGATCACGCCGGGGTCGGTCACCAGCGCCCGCAGCGACCGGCCGGTGAGTATCCGGACCTGGGTGAGGAACGAACTGCCGTCCCACGCAATCGCCGGCCCCGGGGTGTCTTCCGGGACCGGCGGCGCTGAGTCGGGTTTTCCGAGGATCTGTTGTGTGGTCATGGAGTCTCCACGATCTGTGCGTTGAGCGATGTACACGGGCGGTTCACGAGGTGAATCCGGTGGGCCGCTCGGCCAGGGTGAGGTAGACGTCGTCGAGGGTCGGCTCCCCGAAGGACAGCTCCGTGATCTCGATCCCCGCCCCGTCGAGGGCCCTGATCACGACCGCGGCGTCCTTCGAGGCCTCGATGACGACGACGATCGTGCCGTTCGCGCGGTCCACCACCGGCTCCAGGCCCGCCCGCCGTATGGCCTCGCAGGCCACGGCCGGGTCGGCCCCGTCCTCCGGGGCCACCGTCACGGTGCGCTGGCCCACCTTGGACTTGAGCTCGGCGGCGGTGCCGCTGGCGATCACCGCGCCGGCGGAGAGCACGGCGATGGAGTCCGCGAGCCGGTCCGCCTCGTCGAGGTACTGGGTCGTGAGCAGGACCGTGGTGCCCCCGGCGACGAGGTCCTCCACGATCTCCCACAGGTTCAGCCGGCTCGACGGGTCCAGGCCCGTGGTCGGCTCGTCGAGGAAGACGACGTCCGGGTGGCCGACGAGGGAGGCGGCCAGGTCGAGCCGCCGGCGCAGCCCGCCGGAGTACGTGCCCGGCCGGCGCGCCGCGAAGTCCTGGAGGCCGAACAGCTCCAGCAGCTCGTCGGCCCTGGCGCGGGCCGCCTTGCGGTCCGCGCCGAGCAGCCGGGCCAGCAGGACGAGGTTGTCCCGCCCCGAGAGCTGGGCGTCGACCGAGGCGAACTGGCCGGTCAGCCCCACGCGTTTGCGCACCTCGTGCGGGTCGCGCGAGACGTCGAAACCGGCCACCGCGGCCTTTCCCGAAGTGGGCGGCAGGGCGCCGGTGAGGACATTGACGAGCGTGGTCTTGCCCGCTCCGTTGTGTCCGAGCAGAGCGAGTACGGTGCCCCGGCGCGCGGATACGCTCACCGAGTCCAGCGCGCGCAGGGAACCGAAGACCTTGCTGACGCCGTCCGCCTCGATCATGATGTCCTCGCCCGTCCGGGCGGTGGGTCGAGCGAGCCCGCTCATGGCTGATCTCCCGCAGATGAGTGTTCCGAGTGCCGCGCGGGGAATTTCCGGGCGGCGTGTGCCGTGGACGCGGAGGCCCACGGAGTGGGCGCGGTCCCCCGGAAGGGGGCCCGCGCCCGCGGGTCAACTCGTCGCGTCCAGCAGGCGGAACAGGTCGTCGTCACTGGCCGCTGCCAGGTCGGGAACGCCGCCGGTGGAGCCGCCCGTCCCGCCGCCCCGCCCCGCCGTCACCGCCCTGAGCCGCGCCACCGTCTCCGCGGAGAGCTCCGCACCCTCCGTGAGCAGGGACTCCAGCTCGGCCACGACGGAGTCCACGTCGCGCACCGGGGCGGCGGTGCGCGAGAGCCTGTCGCGTACGAGCCGGACGACGGCGTCCGGCGTGGGGTGGTCGTACACGAGCGTGGCCGGAAGCCGCACGCCCGTGGCCGCGATGAGCCGGTTGCGCAGCTCGACCGCGCCGACCGAGCCGATACCCATGTCCCTGAACGCCGCCCTGCCCCCCTCGGCCGATGGCTCCTCCCCGCCGAGCACCGCCGCGGTCTCGGTGAGGATCAAGTCCCTTATGAGCGCGTCCTGTTCGGGCCCGTCGAGGCCGGTCAACCGGGTGGCGAGTTCCGGTGGCCCGTCGTCGCCCGGTCCGTCGTCGGTGACGACGGCGACGGCCGCCGGGTCCACGGGAGCGGACGTCAGCCAGAACCGCCGTCGCCGGAAGGCGTAGGTCGGCAGGGGAACGGGCCGCGCCCCGGGCAGTACCGCGCGCCAGTCGACGGGAACGCCATGGGCGTGCATCCGGGCGACCGCCGTGAGCAAGGAGTGCGGCTCGCTCTCCCCGGCGCGCAGGCTCGGCGAGATGGTGGCCCCGTAGCCGGGACCGGCGGACTCCAGGCACTCGTCGATCATCGGTGTGAGTGCCGGATGCGGGCCCAGCTCCAGGAACCCGGTGACGCGTTCGTCCCGGAGCCGGTCGACCGCGTCCTTGAAGCGCACCGAATCCCGCAGGTGCCGCACCCAGTAGTCGGGATCGTGGGCGTCCTCGGCGGTCATGTGCCTGCCGGTGACGGTCGAGACGACGGGAATGGCGGGCGCGGCATAGGACAGGGTGCGGGCGATCGCGCCGAGCTCCTCCAGCAGGGGCTCCATGAGCGGCGAGTGGGCGGCACCCCGCACCGCGACCCGCCGGGACTTGTGGCCGGCGGCGTCGAGCCGGTCCGTGAGCGCGGCCAGGGGCGCCTCGGCGCCCGAGAGCACGAGGGAGTGCGGCCCGTTCACGGAGGCGATCGACACGGGGTCCGGCAACCCGGCGAGCCACGGAGCCACTTCGCTCTCCGAGATACGGACCGCCGCCATCGCCCCGCCGGGCGGCAGCGCGTCCATCAGCCTGCCCCGGGCCGCCGACAGGATGCACGCGTCCTTGAGGTCGAGCCCGCCCGCCACATGAACGGCGGCGGTCTCGCCGGCCGAGTGCCCCACCAGGCGGTCCGGGATCACGCCCCAGGATTCGAAAAGCCGGTACAGGGCGACCTGGACGGCGAACAGCGCCGGTTGCGCGTAGGTGGCGTCGTCGAGGAGTACCGCCTCCTCGGAGTCCGGATCCGCCCACATCACCGAGGTGAGCGGCCGGTCCAGCAACGGATCCATGGCGGCGCACACCTCGTGCAGAGCGGCTTCGAACACGGGGAACGCCCCGGCCGCGGCGCGTCCCATGCCGGGCCGCTGGCCGCCCTGTCCGGGGAAGACGATGGCCAGCCCGCCCGGCGGGGAGTCCTCGGCGGTGACCCCGGCGGCCCGCTCGCCGTTCCCGAACCCCGCCGCCGCGGACAGCAGTTCCGCCCGTCCGGAACCGCTGATGACGACCCGGTGCCTGTGCCGGGCGCGCGTGGTGGCCAGCGAGTAGGCGACGTCCTGCGCGGTCAGCCCGAGGTCGGCCTGCACGCGCTCGGCCAGCCGCTGTGCCTGCGCACGGAGCGCCGCCCGGCTGCGGGCGGACAGGATCCAGGGCACGGCCGTCCCGCCGTCCGGCTCCGGGATCTCCGCGGTGCCGGTTTCCGCGACGTCCTCGGCCGGCGCCTCCTCCAGGATCACATGGGCGTTGGTGCCGGTGAGCCCGAACGAGGACACGCCGGCCCGGCGCGGCCGCCCGCTCTCCCGGGGCCAGGGCCGGGCCTCGGTCAGTACGCGTACCGAGCCGGCGGACCAGTCCACCCGGGACGTCGGCGCGTCCACGTGCAGGGTTTCGGGCAGCAGGCCGTGGCGCATCGCGAGCACCGTCTTGATGACCCCGACGGCTCCGGCGGCGGCCTGTGTGTGCCCGATGTTCGACTTCACCGATCCCAGCCACAGCGGGCGTCCCTCGGGCCGCTCCCTGCCGTACGTGGCGAGCAGGGCCTGGACCTCGACGGGGTCGCCGAGCGGTGTGCCGGTGCCGTGGCCCTCCACGGCGTCGACGTCCTGCGGCGCCAGCCGCGCGTCGGCCAGGGCCTGACGGATCACGCGCTGCTGCGCGAGCCCGCTCGGCGCGGTGAGCCCGTCGGAGGCGCCGTCCTGGTTCACGGCGGAGCCCCGTACGAGCGCCAGGACGCGGTGCCCGTTGCGCCGGGCGTCGCCGAGCCGCTCCAGCAGGAGCAGCCCCGCCCCCTCGGACCAGACGGAGCCGTCGGCGCCGTCCGCGTAGGCCTTCGAGCGGGAGTCCCGGGACAGCGCGCGCAGCCGGGAGAAATGTGTGAACGGCGCCGGTGACGCCATGACGGTGACGCCGCCGGCCAGCGCCAGGGAGGACTCGCCCGACCGCAGGGACCGGCAGGCCAGGTGCAGGGCGACGAGGGAGGACGAGGAGGCGGTGTCCACCGTCAGCGCGGGGCCCTCCAGCCCGTAGGTGTACGCGATGCGTCCGGAGACCGCGCTCCCGGCGGTCCCGGCGCCGAGCATGCCCTCCAGCGCGCCCTGCCCGACGGAGGAGTTGGCGGCGTAGTCGCGGTGCGTCGCGCCGGTGAACACGCCGGTGCGGGTTCCCTGCAGGGCCGTCGGGTCGATGCCCGCCTCCTCGAAGACCTCCCAGGCGACTTCGAGGAGCAGCCGCTGCTGCGGGTCGGTCGCCGTCGCCTCCTGGTCGGACATGCCGAAGAAGCCCGCGTCGAAGTGGCCCGCGTCGTGCAGGAAGCCGCCTTCGCGCGCGTAGGTGGTGCCGGGGCGGTCGGGGTCGTCGTCGAAGAGCCGGTCGAGGTCCCAGCCGCGGTCCCGCGGGAAGCCGGACATCGCGTGGGTCTCACCGGAGAGCAACTCCCACAGGGCCTCGGGGGAATCGGCTCCGCCGGGCAGCCGGCAGGCCATGCCGATGACGGCCACGGGCTCGGCGGCGTCCGCCGTGCCGTTCGGGGGAACGCCGTCGTCGGTTCCCGCCTGCCCGGACGGCAGGTCCTGGGCCTCGGTGACGTCGAACCTCCGGCCGCCCGCGGCGGGCGGATCGATCGCGTGGTCATCTGTGTGGACGGGCACCATCACTCCCGGATCTCAAGCGCTTTCGTCGGTTGGGGAACGCGGTCGGCGGATCATCCCGGGGCGGGCGTCAGTCGTCCTGCACGGTGATCGCCTGGGACGGGCAGAGGCCGGCCGCCAGCCGGACCTTGGCCTCCTGGCCGGTGCCGGGGGCCGCGAGGACGGTGACCAGCCCGTCCTCGTCCTGGTCGAAGACCTCCGGCGCGGTCAGCACGCACTGGCCCGCTCCCACACAGCGGCCGTTGTCGGCGGTGAAACGCATGTCGATGTCTCTCCTGCGGTGGATTCGGGCCCGCCGGGCGGCCTGCGGCGCGTCCGGCGGGCGGGACCGGGCGGCGTCTACCAGCGGACCGGCAGTTCGTGCAGACCGTGCACCACGCCGTCGTGCTTGTAGGCCAGCCCCTCGGCGGGCACGGCGAGTTCGAGGGTGGGGATGCGCTCGAAGAGCTTCCGGTAGGCGATCTCCATCTCGACCCGCACCAGGTTCTGCCCCAGGCACTGGTGCACGCCGTAGCCGAAGGCCACGTGGTGCCGGGCGGACCTGGAGGGGTCGAACATGTGGGGGCACTCGAAGCTGGTCTCGTCGTGGTTGGCCGCGGCCACCAGGGGCACGATGCCCTCGCCCGCCCTGACGAGCTGCCCGGAGATCTCCACGTCCTCGACCGCCACCCGCAGGGACACCAGGTCGGCGACCGAGTGGAAGCGCAGTGTCTCCTCCACGGCCCGGTCGTCACCGATCCACTGAGGGTTCGTCAGAAGTGTGAGCACGCCGAGCGCGATGTTGTTGGCCGTCGTCTCGTGGCCGGCGATGAGCAGCAGCATCAGCACGCCCGACAGCTCGTGCGGGGCGATCGAACCGGTGGCCAGCAGCCGGCTGACGAGGTCGTCGCCGGGCCACTTCCCCTTGATCTCGACCAGCCGGCCGATGTAGCGCAGCAGGTCCTTGGAGGCGGCCTGCCGCTGCTGGTCGGTCGAGGCGCGGAGGGCGACCAGGGTGCGCGTCCTGGACTCGAAGAACTCGCGGTCGGTCGGCGGCACGCCGAGCAGCGACGAGATCACCAGGGACGGGATGGGCAGCGCGAAGTCGGCGACGAGGTCGGCGGAATCGCCGGCGGCCAGCATGGCGTCCAGGCGCGCCTCCACCGTGAGTTCGATCGCCGGCCGCATCTCCCGGATCCGCCGGACGGTGAACTCCGGGATGAGCGCCTTGCGGAACCGGTCGTGCTCCGGGGAGTCCAGCCCCACGAACCAGCCCGGGATCTGCGCCTGCTTGGGCACCCCCAGGCTCTCGCCCACGTTCGGGAAGCCCTTGTGCTCGGGGTTGGAGCTGATCTTCGGGTTGGTCAGTACGGCGCGTACGTCCTCGTGCCGGGTGACCAGCCAGACCCGTTCGCCGTTGGGCAGCCGCGAGGGGACCAGCCCCTCCTGCCCGCGGTAGTCGGCGTAACCGGGTGGCGGGAAGGGCACGCCGGGACCGCGCAGCGGGAACTCGACCACCTGCGGTGCGGATCGCGTCATGTGCGGACATCCCCTCGCGGACGGGCCGGCCGGCCGACGCCGTAGAACGTGCGGATCGCGCCGATCACGAAGTCCTGGTCGGCGGCGGTCAGCCCGGTGTGGGTGGGCAGGTACAGCCCGTCCTCGGCGAAGTCGTTCGCCTTGAGCGAGGGCCAGTCGGGGTGGAGGTACATGGGCTGCCGGCTCATCGGCTTGAAGAAGAGCCGGGTCTCGATGGACCGGTCGGCCAGGAACGCCCGCAGCTCCTCACGGCGTTCGGCCCGCAGGTCGTACATCCACAGCACGTCCCGGGGCGGCATCAGCGTGATGCCGGGGACGTCGGCGAGGCCCTCGTCGTAGCGCTTCTCGATCGTGCGGCGCGCCGCGAGGATCTCGTCCAGCCGCTCGACCTGGCCCAGGGCGACGGCGGCCTGCATCGCGGTCATCCGGTAGTTGTAAGCGACCTTCTTGTGCAGGAAGTTGTGTTCCTTGGTGAAGGCCATGGCGCGCAGATGCTCCAGCTGCCCGGCCAGCCTGGGGTCGTCGGTGAGGCAGACACCCCCTTCGCCCGAGGTGATGATCTTGTTGGCGAAGAGCGAGTAACAGGCGATGTCCGCGACCGGGCGGACGCCGTGGGCCTCGGCGCAGTCCTCCACCACGCGCAGGTTGTACTGGTACGCGATGCCCATGATCGCGTCCATGTCGCAGCGCCGGCCGTAGATGTGGACGGGCATGATCGCCTTCGTCCGCGCGGTGATCTTCTCCTCGATGCGGGTGACGTCGATGTTCAGGTCGTCCCCGCAGTCGACGAACACGGGCGTCGCGCCGGTGTAGGTGACCGCCCACGCGCAGGCGATCATCGTGAACTCGGGGACGATCACCTCGTCCCCCGGGCCGATGCCCAGGGCCCGCAGGGCCAGGGTGAGGGCGGCCGTCCCGGAGGAGCAGGCGACACCGTGCGCGACCGCGTTGTAGTCCGCGAAGGCGCGCTCGAAGCGCTGGACCATCGGCCCCTGGGACGATATCCAGCCGTCCTCGACGGTGGCGGTGACGTATTCGAGCTCTCTGCCGTCCAGGGCGGGCCTCGATACCGGGTACGTGAACGACATCGTCGGTTCCTTCCTCCTTGTGTGTTGGCGGTGTGTGGCGGTGTGCGGCGGGTGTTCGTGTGCGCTCAGGTCAGGGCCGGGAGCCCGAGAATCCGGGCGGCCGCGGCCTCCCGGCCGCCCGCCGCGCGCTGCAGGACCCCGAGCCGCTCCGCGTTCCCGCGGAAGGAGGGGGTGCCCAGCACCCGCTCGATCTTGTCGACGACGTCGCCGGGGTGGATGGTCTGCGGCCGGTCCAGGGTCAGGCTGATGCCGAAGTCCCGGCCGCGGGCGGCCTGGTCGAAGCAGTCCACCCACAACGGCCGCACCACGAGCGGCTTGCCGAAGTACACACCTTCGTTGAAGCCGTTGCCGCCGCCGTGCGTGAAGAACACCTTCACGTTCGGATGGGCCAGGACGTCGAGCTGCGAGGGAACCCACCTCTCGATGCGCAGGTTGGCCGGCAGCGACTCCTCGGGCGGCAGCAGCCGCTGCTGTTCCTCGGACAGCTTCCACAGCACCTGGTGCCGGCCTTCGAGCCGGCGGGCGACCTCCACGACGGAGGCGACCTCCGCCCGGGTCAGCCGGGTGATGGTGCCGAGCCCTATGTAGACGACGGACGACTGGGCGTCCAGCCACCCCGAGAGGTCCACGTCGTCCGGGGCCTCGGGCAGCGGCGGCACCATCGCGCCGACCAGCCGCATCTTCTCGGGGATGTCGAAGGGGTAGTCCAGCTCCGCGATCGAGTTGCACAGGACCAGCTCGGCCTGCTCGATCCTCGCCATGAGGGTGAGCGTCGGGAGGCCGAGCGACTTGCGCCGCCGGTGGTCCGTCATGAGGACCCTGCTCATCCTGGGCGTGCAGAACATCGTGACGGCCCGTACCTTGAACAGCTCGTTGCTGACGCGCTGGGCGAGGCTCATCCTGCCCGGCAGCCCGGTGTGCGGGACGGGGAAGCCCCTCGGGGTGTAGCTCTTGCCGAAGGGGGTGAAGGCCGTCAGCACATTGCTCGGCAGGAACGGCACGCTCAGCACGTACGGGATCCCCCGGGCGACGGCCAGGTCGATCGCGAAGCCGCTGATGCAGTCGATGACCATCAGCGCCGGCCGCACCTCGTCGACGACGGCCGCGAGCCGGCGGTACTTCATGTCCTGCAGACCGGGCTTGAAGGACTGCCTGACGACCGCGCGGTGGGCCTTGAAGCGCGAGCTCTGGGTGACCTCGCGGTAGACCTCGTCGCTCCAAGTGACCGCGGACAGCTCGGAGACGACATCGCCCAGGGAGGCGAACTCCACCGGAGAGCGCTCCGCGATCCGTTTCACATCGTCGCGCCGCGGCTCGTCGGTGGCGAACCAGAGGTCCTCCACTCCCTGGCGGGAGAGCTCGCCCGCCAGTACGAGCAGCGGGTTGAGCAGGCCGCTCTCCGGAAGACTGACGAAGAGGATCGGCCGTCGGGCGGAGTCCATGGGTTCCCTTTCGGCGGTGGCGGGGGCTCGTCGAGCACGCCCCCGTGCGGGTCGGCTGGCCGTACTCACCTTTGATCTCACGCCGGTCGCCGGGAAATCCTTAGACTCCGCCGCCCGCGGCCCGGTCCCTCGCCCCCCGGCGGCCCGCGCGGCGGGTGCCGTGTCCCCCGGTGACGGTCGGCCCGGTCCGAGTTCCCGGGCGTCCCGGAAGACGCGTGACGCGTTTTTGTCGAGATCGTGGCAATCAGGAGTAGCGGGTACTCGTCCGTGTATTCCGGCGGTGAATTCAACGCGGCAGCCAGACGTTCTTCAAACGCGGCAGCCAGGTGTTCTCATTCGCCACGCCGTCACGGCCCGGCGCCCGTTGCCGCGCCGCCCGCCGCGGCAACCGAAACCCCCGCATGCAGTCGGACCGTGATTGAACATGTACGGAGAGTGAGAGGCGGGCCCGGTCGTGGCGTGAAAGGACGGCTATTGGCGCGATTTCGGCCGTACAAGGGCACCGAAGTGACGGATCGCGACCGAACCTTTTCCGGTCGGGCCGCAGGTTTAAGCGACTTCGCAATGGCGGTTGTTGCCCCTTGCACCGGTGGCTAACTAGCCTTCGATTAATCACACCGGCACATGAAGTTTCATGAAGGGGATCTTCCCTTGTTGAACGCAATGCCCACGCTCATTGATTCGGCCCGGTTCGAGGAAGACGGCGACGCGTCGGACCGGGACGGCCGCGCGGCCGTTCGCCAGCAGCCCGACCAGGCGGGCATGTGCGTGGCGGGGCTCGACGCGGCCCTGACCATCCAGAAGGCGAACCAGGAATTCTTCCGGCAGTTCAACGGCTCCTCGGAGGAGCTGTGCGGCCGCAGCATCCGCGATGTGGTGCACCCGAGCGTCCAGCAGCCGCTGTTGCGCCAGTTCTCCAACCTGCTCGAAGGCAGGCATCAGCGCTTCGTCACTCCCGTCATCGCCGTGCGCCCCGGCGAGGGGTCCGCTTTCACCGTCCCCCTCACCGCGGTCGCGGTGCGCGGCGGACTGCCCGGTACCAACGCGATCCTCGTCATGATGCCCACGGTCGGGGACGCCGAGGGGACGCGTGTGGTCACCAACCGGAAGAAGATGCTGTCCGTCATGGACGCACGCATCCTGGAGGGCATCGCCGCCGGCATTTCCACCGTCCCCCTGGCCTCACGCCTCTATCTGAGCCCGCACGGCGTCGAATACCACGTGACCTGTCTGCTGCGGAAGTTGAAGGTGCCCAACCGCGCCGCGCTCGTCTCCCGCGCCTACTCCATGGGCGTGCTCAAGGTCGGCACCTGGCCGCCCGAGGCCGTGGAGGACTTCGTCAAGTCCGAAAGGAAGGCTTCGTGAACTGAGGAGATACGGGGGCCGGAGCACGACGTCTCCCGCTCCCGACGACGCCGATCCGGCCAACTCTCCCCGCTCTGACTCAAAGCCCTGTGGAATTGTCCAGTTCCTCTCCTTAGTGTCATGTCGACTGGATCATGCAGGCCGATTCCCCCCGGGGGCCGGCCGCCGGCGCGCCGATCGTCAACGGGGCCGCGGCCGGCCTCGCGAAAGGAACGCTGTGGCGGCCAGCACCGAGACACGTCATGAGTCGTCCCAGGACCTTGTCGGCCGCTCCGCCGAACTGAACAGTGTGCTGCGGCAGGCCGCCACGGCCCGGGAGGGAACCGCGCGGGCCGTACTGGTCCAGGGCCCCGCCGGAATCGGCCGGAGCAGCCTGCTGGCCGCCGCCGTCACCCGCCTGCGGGCCGACGGCTTCACCGTACGCACCCTCGGCGGCGGGACCGGACCCGGCCGGGGCCCCGACCTGCCGGCCCTTCCCGGCGGTCCCGTACCGACGGAACCCGAAGGACCGTCGTCCGCACCGCCCGACCCGTACACGGAGTGCCGCCGGCTGCACGGCCGCATCCTCCGCCTGCTGGCCGACGGCCCGCTGGCCCTCGTCCTCGACGATGCCCAGGGGTACGACGAAAAGCTCCTGCGCCGCCTGGACTTCGTCCTGCGCAGAGTCACCGCCCACCCCCTCTTCGTACTTCTCGCCCAGCGCACGGAGAGCGACGGCTCCGGCGACGCCGTCCTGGCCGAACTGCTGGCCCAGGACCGGTGCACCCTGCTGGAGCTGGGGCCCATGAGCGAGTCCGGCACCGGACGGCTGATCGACCGGGCGCTGGGCGGGCCCGTCGACCCGGACTTCGCCCGGCGCTGCGCGGAGATCTGCGGCGGCAACCCACTGCTGCTCGGGCGGCTGCTCGCCGGACTGCGCACGGCCGGGATCCGCCCCGACCGCGACAGCCGGCACCTGCTGCACACGGTCCACGGCGGCGTACTCGCCTCGCTGATACCGGACTTCCTGGCCCTCCAGCCCCGCTCCGTACGGCAGGTGGCCACCGCCCTGGCCGTCCTCGGCCAGGCCGAACCCGACCTGCTGAGCGTGCTGGCGGGCGTCTCCGGCCGGCGCGCGGAGGCCGCCCTGGGCGTGCTGCGCCGGTTCGAGGTCGTCGTCCCCGGAGGACGCGGGCCCGCCATGCGCGACCCCCTCCGCGAGGCCGTCCTCACCGGCATGCCGGCCGACGGCCTGCAGGAGCTGCGGGCCCGGGCCGCCCGGCTGCTCAACGACGCCGGCCGGCCGGTCGGCGACATCGTCGGCCAACTCCTCTTCCTGGAACGCATCGACGAACCCTGGATGCTCGCCGTGCTGCGCGACGCCATCGCGGAGCGCGGCGACGCCGCCACCGGGGACATCCTCGGCTGCCTGCGGCGCGCCCTGACGGCACGGCGGACGGCGGCCGAACGCAAGGACATCCACCGGGAGTTGGCGAGGGCCTACGCCCCGACGGACCCGGCCGTCGGGCTGGCCCACCTGCACGAGGCGCTGGCCGCCGCCACGGACGCCCGGGAGAAGGCCGCCATCGCCATGGACTACGGCCTCTCGGCCGTCGGAACCCACCAGGCGGCCGACGCCGCGCGCACCCTCGGGCTCGTCCTGGACGGCCTCGACACCGACCTGGGCGCCGACCCCGGGCCCGCCGACCGCGAACTGCGCACCACCATCGCCTCGGCGCTCCTGGTCACCGCCGTCAACGACAAGGCGGCCATGTCCTGGGTCCGCGAACGGGCCCGCACCTGGACACCGCCGCGCGGCGACAGCCCCGCCGAGCGCCAGTTGCTGGCCGCCATGAGCACCATGGCGTGCCTGGACGGCAGGTCGGCCGAGGGAGCGGCCGCACTCGCCCGCAGGGCCCTGCGGGTCGAGGAGACCACCGGCGCCGGCTGGTGGATCGTCGGCTGCTCCACCGTCCTCGCCCACGCGGACGCCGCCGACGAGGCACTGGCCAGCCTGGAGCGCTTCTCGGCCGGCGACCCCGACCGCCACGGCGCATGGGCACGGGTATGGGCGCTGTCCGTCCGGTCCCTCACCCTCCACGACACCGGCGACATCGGCGGTGCCCTGCACCACGGGCGGGCCGCGGTCGCGCTCGCCGAGCGGGCCTGGCCGGACGACCCCGCACCCACACCCCGGCTCGCCCTGAGCGGTTCCCTGCTCTCCGCGGGCTTCACCGCCGAGGCCTGCCAGGTACTGGACGAGGTCGTGCGCACCGACGCCGTGCTCGAACGCCGCATCTTCGATTGGCACCACTACCTCTACGTCCGGGGCCGGGCCCTGCGTGAACAAGGCGACCTGGAAGGCGCCCTGGCGGCGTGGCAGCGGTGCGGACGCAGCCTGGAGGAAGCCGGCGTGGCCAACCCGGTCATGGCCCCCTGGTGGCTGCCCGCCGTCACCACCCTCGTCCGCCTCGGCCGGCCCGCCGAGGCCGCCGCGGTCGTCGAGCGGATCCAGCCGGCCGTACGGCGCTGGGGCACCCCCCGGGCCATCGGCCAGGGCCTGCTCGCCGCCGCCTGCGTCGCCGAGGGCCGCGCCCGGCTGCGGCTGCTCGGCGACGCGGTGGACGCCCTGTCCTCCTCCCCGGCCCGTATGGAACTCGCCAAGGCCGAATTCCAGCTCGGCCACGAACTGCTGCGCCACGGCGACGCCGACGGCGCCCGCCGCCATCTGCGCCTCGTCATCGAAAGAGCCACGCACAGCGGGTACCACCTGCTCGCCGCCACGGCCCGCCGACTGCTGGTCAGCGCGGGCGGACGGATGCCGCAGCTCGCCGCCAACCCGCTCGACTCCCTCACCCACAGCGAGCGCCGCGTGGCCGCCCTGGCCCAGGACGGAGCGAGCAACAAGAAGATCGCCGAGACGTTGTTCATCACCACCCGCACCGTGGAGATGCACCTGACCAACGTCTACCGCAAACTCGACGTACGCGGCCGCGCCGAACTGCCCGGCGGCCTCCGCCCCGCCGACCTGCTGGCGGCGGGCAGATGACCAGGACGACGGACACGACCCCGCCCTCCGGCCGGCCGCCCGGCGGCGGCTCAGGCGAACCCTCGCCGCTCGCCGGACGCGAGGAGGAAGAGGCCCTGCTCTCCGCCGCGCTGCTGTGCCTCGGCCAGGGCCGGCCCGCGCTCGCCGAGGTGCACGGCCCGCCCGGCATCGGCCGCAGCGCACTGCTGGACCGCGCGGTCGTCCTGGCCGGACGGACCGGCGTCCGGGCCGTCACCGCCCAGGCAGGCATGGAAGACGCCGACGTGCCCTACGGCCTCGCCCGGCAACTGCGCGGCGCCCTGACGCGCGGCGGCCACGCCACGGCACCGCCGCCCCGGCCGGGCGCACGGGACGACGAACGGGCCGCCCTCTGCGCCGAGTTCCTCGCCGCCGCCCGCACCGAGCCGCTGCTCCTCGTCGTCGACGACGTCCAGTGGGCCGACCCGGAGTCGCTGCGCTGGCTGCAGAGCCTCGCCCGCCGCCTCGCGGACACCTCCCTGATGCTGCTCACCGCCCGCAGCGACGCCTCGCCCGCAGGCCCCGACGACCGCATCGCCCCCTGCCCGCTGGACGGCGACCGGACCGTCGACCAGTACGTTCTTCCCCTCGGCCCACTGCCGGACCCGGCCGTCGGCCGGGTCCTCGACCGGGCCTGGCACACCCCGGCCGACCCCGCGTTCCGGGAGGCGGCGATACGCGCCGTCGACGGAAACCCCGCGCTGCTGCGCTCGGTCGTCAGCCGGTTCGCACGCCACGACTGGCAGCCGACCGCCGATCACCTGCACCGGCTCGCCGACTGCGCCGCGGAGTCCGTCCGGCAGCGCACCCGGTACCTTCTCGCCGAACTGCCCGAGGAACTCCGCGACGTCCTGCGCGTCGTCGCGGCCGCCGGGCCCGACTGCACCCACTCCATGATCACCGCGCTCGCCGGGGCACGCGCCCCCCACGCACTCGCCCTGCTCTCCGGGACCGGCCTGCTGGTCCCCGGCGACCGGCCCGCCTTCCGGCACCCGGCGGCGGCCGGAGCCGTCCTGGCCGACCTGAGCGTCCGGAACCGCGAGGAACTCCACAGCCGCGCCGCCGCGTGGGCGTACCGGACCGCCGCCCCCGACAGCGCGGTGGCCCGCATGCTGCTGAACGCGTGGCCCGGCGGCGCCGACTGGGCCGCCGGACTCCTGCGCGGCGAGGCCGCCCGCCACCGCGCCGTCGGCCGGCCGGCCGACGCCGCCCGGCTGCTCCGGCGCGCCCTGCTCGAACCGGTGCCGCCCGACCTGCGCGCCGACCTGCTGACCGAACTCGCGGCCGCCGTCCTGCCCTCCGACCTCGAAGCGGCCGACCGGCACCTGCAGCAGGCCATGCTCGCGTCCGTCGGCACCGCGGCCGGACCCGCCTCCGTCCGCACCGCCGAACTCCTGGTGGCCCACGGCGACATGGCCGCCGCACAGCCGCTGATCGCCTGGGCCGCCGGGTGCGCCGCACCGGACGGCGGCGACGCGAGCACCCTGCGCGCCCTGTACTGGCTCGCCGAACAGAGCGAACCGGAAGCCGCCCACGAGCTGGACCGCGCCCCGGTCCCGCCGCTGCCCCAACAGCCCGCGGGACCGGCGGAAGCCGCCGCCGCGGCCTGGCGCACCGCCCTGCGCGGCCAGGACATCGACCGCGCCCGCCGACTGGCCCGCACCGCCCTCGCCCCGGACGCCCGCCATGGCGCGCCGCTCCTCCTCCGGGTGGTGGCCTGCCACGCGCTGGTGCTCAGCGGCGACCACGACGAGGCCCGTACCGCCCTCGACACCGTGGTGGTGGAGGCCCGGTACGCGGACGTGCGGCCGGTGGCCGGCCTGGCCCTGCTCGTCAGCGGTCTCGCCGAACTGGGCAGGGGACGGCCCGACGCCGCCGCGGACGTGCTGGACCGGGCCCGGGAGACCGTGCCCGGCCACCGCGGCTCCCCGTTCCCCACCCCGGGGCTGACCGCACTCGCGGCCCTGCTGCGGCTGGAACGGGGCGAGCCGGACGAGGCCGAACGGCTGCTCACCCTGATCGGCCCGCACCGCACCGGAGCCGGACTGACCGGCGCCCTCCTGTGCTACACCCGCGGCCGCACCCACCTGGCGCGCGACCGCCGGGAACAGGCCCTGGCCGACCTGCTGGAGTGCGGCCGCAGGCTGCTCGCCCGGCAGGTGACCAACCCCGCCTTCCTGCCCTGGCGCCGGGCCGCCGCCTCGGCCTGCGCCTCGCCCGCCGACCCCGTGGCCGCCGCCCTGCTCGCCGAGGAACAGCACCTCGTACACACATGGGGCGCCCCCGGCGCCCCGGCGGATGGCGAACGGCCCCCCGGCCCCGCCCCGCGCGCCACCACTCCGTCCGGCCGCCGCACCGCCCACCCCCGGGCCCGCGACGACCGGCCGCCCGCCACCGCGTCGGCGCCCCGGCGGGAACTGACCGCCGCCGAACGGCGGGTGGCCGTACTGGCCGCCGACGGCCTGCCCAACCGGGCCATCGCGGCCGAGCTGTCCGTCACCCCGCGCGCCGTCGAACTGCACCTGACCAAGACCTACCGCAAGCTGGGCATCCAGGGCCGGCCCGAACTGGCCGCCGCGCTGGGACACCGACCGAAAGCGAGACCATGACACCCCTTCGCGGCCGGCAACACGAACTCGACCTGATCACCGCTGCGATGGAGTCCGCCCACCGGGGCGACGGCCGTCTGCTGGCCGTGGCCGGCGGCATCGGCAGCGGAAAGACCGCCCTGCTGCGGCGGCTGCCCGCGCTCGCCGGATCTCGCGGGCTGCGCGCCCTGACCGTCGGCTGCGCTGCACAGGAACAGGACTTCCCCCTGGGCGTCGTGAGCCGGCTCCTCGACCCGCTTCCCGGCTGCCGGTCCCTCGACCTCGGCCCGGACCGGTCCGCCGACTTCCTCTCCCACGTCGTCGAGTACAGCGCGGACAAGCCCCTACTGATCCTCGTGGACGACCTCCAGTGGGCCGACCCCGCCTCCCTGCGCTGGCTCGGCGGGCTCGCCAGACGGCTGCCGGGCCTGCGCGTCACCGTGGTCGTCAGTGTGCGGGAGGGCGAGCCGGGCGCGGACGCGCCACCCGTACAGGCACTGATCGAACACGCCGCCTCCTGCCTCTGGCTGGCCCCGCTGTCGGTGGAGGCCGTCGCCGCCCTCGTCGCCGACCGCCTGGGCCGTCCGGGCCGCCCCGCGCAGATCGCCGCCCGCCACAAGGCGTCGGGCGGCAATCCCCTGTTCCTCACCGCGGCCCTGGCCGACCTCACCCCCGACGGGCCGAAGGCCGGGCACGCCCCCGACGGGCCGGAACCCCGGTACGTGGCACTGCGCGAGCGCCTCGCCGTCGCCCTGCGCTCCCAGCCCGAACCGGTACGCCGCCTCGCACGGGCACTGGCGGTCCTCGACGAGGAGACCGGACTCGAACTGACCGGCCGCCTCGCGGAACTGGACACCGCGGGCAGCGAGGAGGCCGCCCGCTGCCTGCGCCGCCTCGGCCTGCTGACCGACGGTCCCGCGCCGCGCTTCGTCCACCCGTCCGTACGGGAAGCCGCCGAGGAGTCGATGACACTCGCGGAACACGAGGACATCCACCTGCGCGCCGCCCACCTGCTGTACAGCGACGGCCACCCGGCCGAACGCGCCGCCGCCCAGCTCCTCGCCGTCACCTCGGGCACCAACGGCTGGACCGTCGAGGTGCTGCGGTCCGCCGCGACCGCCGCACGGCGGCGCGGAGCCCCCGCACAAGCCGCCTGCTACCTGCGCCGCGCCCTGCTCGGCAGTTCGTCTTCCGGCGCCGACCGGGCGGCCCTGCTGCTCGACCTGGCCGCATCGGAGCGCGACGTCGACCCGCACGCCGCCCTGCGCCTCCTCTCCCAGGCGCTCCTCCTGCTCCCCACACCCACGGGGCGCGCGCTCGCCGCCGCCCGTACCACGCCCTCCCTGCTCGGCGGCTGCCCCCCGCCGGTCATCGACACCGTCGCCAAGGTGGCGGCCGAACTGGGCGACCCGGACGGCCTCACCGGTGTCGAACGCCAGGCCGCCCTGCGGCTGGAGGCCCGGCTGCGCCATGTCGCCGTGGCCGGTCCCGGCGAAATAGCCCGCTGCGCCGAGCGGTTACGGGCCCTCGGCAGTACGCCCCCGATGCGCACCGCCGCCGAACGCGAACTGGCCGCCGTGCTCCTGCACGGCGCCACCGTGACCCAGCGGATGACCGCCACGGAGGCCGCCGTCCAGGCCAACCGCATCCTCCAGCACGAACCCGCGGCCCCCGACCACGTCCACACCGGGCTGACCCTCCTGTGCGCCGTACTGACGGCCGCGGAATCGCTGGAGGTCATCGGCCCCTGGCTGACGACCGCGCGGGAACGCGCCCGCCGGGACGCGACTCCCGTCCCCCAGGCGATGATCGCCGTCGAGCTCGCCCACACCCTGCTGGCCCGGGGACGGCTGCAGGACGCCAGGGCCCACGCCGAGGAGGCACTCACCCTCGGCGTGACCGAATGGGCCACGCTGCCCTCCCTGACCGCCGTCGTCACGGTCGCCCTCCACAGCCGGGACGCCGGACTGACCCGGCGCCTGCTCGCCCACCGGTACGCGACCGCCGACCACGATTTCCGGCCCTCCCCCCTCCAACTCCTCAGAGGCGCCGTCGCGGCGGCCAAGGGAGACCCGGCAACGGCCCTGGAGTACGTCCTCGACTGGGGCCGCTCGGCGGAACGCGCCGACTGGCGCAACCCCGCCCTCGCCCCCTGGCGCGCCTGGGCGGCCGGGCTCCAGCACCGGCTGGGCCGGCTCCAGCCGGCCCACGACCTCGCCGACGAGGAGTACGAACGGTCCGTGGCCTGGGGCACCCCCACCGCCATCGGCCGCGCCCAGCGGGTCCGGGGCGCGATCACGGCGGGGGAGCGGGGCATCGAACTGCTCCGCGAGTCCGCCGACATCCTGGAGCGGTCCGTGAACACCATGGAAACGGCGCGGACCGACCTGCTCCTCGGCCGGCGGCTGCTGGCCGCCGGCCGGTTCGCCGAGGGCGAGGTCCGGCTGCGCCGGGCCCGCGACCGGGCCCTCTCCTGCGGCGTGCCGTGGATCGCCGACCGGGCGTACCGGGAACTCGCCGCCCCGGCCGGTTCCCGGAACCCGGTGGCGGCACTCACCCGGGCCGAACGCAGGGTCGCCGGGCTCGCCGCCCACGGCACGCCCAACAAGGAGATCGCCGAACGGCTCGAAGTGAGCTCCCGAGCCGTGGAGAAACACCTCACCAGCGCCTACCGCAAGCTCCACGTCGCCGGACGGTCCGAACTGGCCGTGCTGGCACCGCTGCTGCCCGGACCGGAGGGCGTCTGAGCCGTACGGCACGGGCCGCTCCCGCCCGTGCCGTGACCGTACCGAACCGAAGCCCCCGGAACCGCCGGCGACCGAACCCCCGGGCCCGGTGACCACAGGGTTAGCCCGGCCCGGTCCGGATCGCGTTGACAGTCCTGACGCGGTGTCCATAGCGTCCGTTCCGGACCGAATCGTGGCGAGACACTTCGCCGGCCGTGCCGTTCCGCCGGCCCTCGGATCCGCCTTCCTCTCCCCGAAAGTTCAGGAGATACACAGCGTGTCAGCACACCAGCATCTGTCGCGCCGCCGCATGCTCGGCCTGGCGGCCCTGGGCGCCGCGGCGCTCGCCGGCCAGAGCACGATCACCGCCGCCCCCCGTGCGGCCGCCGCCGGCACCGGCGGCGACGGCGGGACGTTCGTCCCCGCCGTCGTGGTCGGCACCGGCTACGGCGCGGCCGTCTCCGCACTGCGCCTCGGCGAGGCGGGAATCCCCACGCTGATGCTGGAAATGGGCCAACTGTGGAACCAGCCCGGCCCGGACGGCAACGTCTTCAGTGGGATGCTCAGCCCCGACAAGCGCTCCAGCTGGTTCAAGAACCGCACCGAGGCCCCGCTCGGCAGCTTCCTCTGGCTCGATGTGATCAACAAGGACATCGACCCCTACGCGGGCGTGCTGGACCGTGTGAACTTCGACCAGATGTCCGTCTATGTGGGACGCGGCGTCGGCGGCGGCTCCCTCGTCAACGGCGGCATGGCCGTGACGCCGAAGCGCTCGTACTTCGAGGAGGTCCTGCCGCAGGTCGACGCGGCGGAGATGTATGACCGCTACTTCCCGCGCGCCAACACCGCGCTCCGGGTCAACCACATAGACCACGGCTGGTTCGAGGACAGCGAGTGGTACAAGTTCGCCCGCGTCTCCCGGGAACAGGCCGGCAAGGCCGGTCTGGGCACCGTCTTCGTCCCCAACGTCTACGACTGGGACTACATGCGGCGCGAGGCCGCCGGTGAGGTGCCGAAGTCCGCGCTGGCCACCGAGGTCATCTACGGCAACAACCACGGGAAGCAGAGCCTCGACAAGACCTACCTGGCGGCCGCCCTCGGCACCGGCAAGGTCACCATCGAGACGATGCACCAGGTCAAGAGCATCCGCCAGCAGAAGGGCGGCGGGTATGTCCTGACGGTGGAGCAGAAAGACGTGAACGGCCGTCTGCTGGCCACCAAGGAGATCGGCTGCCGCCACCTCTTCCTCGGCGCCGGCAGCCTCGGCACCACGGAACTGCTGCTCCGCGCACGGGAGACCGGCGCCCTCCCCGACCTCGCCCCCGCGGTCGGCGCCGGCTGGGGCCCCAACGGCAACATCATGACCGCACGGGCCAACCACATGTGGAACCCCACCGGCGCCCACCAGTCGTCGATCCCCGCCATGGGCATCGACGACTGGGACAACCGCGACGCCCCCGTCTTCGCGGAGATCGCCCCCATGCCCGCCGGCCTGGAGACCTGGGTCAGCCTCTACCTGGCCATCACCAAGAACCCCGAGCGCGGCACCTTCGTCTACGACGCCGCCCGCGACGCGATGAACCTCCGCTGGACACGCGACCAGAACACCCCCGCGGTCAACGCCGCCAAGTCGCTGTTCGACCGCATCAACAAGGCGTGCACGACCGTCTACCGGTACGACCTCTTCGGCGGCAAGGCCAAGAACTTCGCCGACGACTTCTGCTACCACCCGCTCGGCGGCTGCGTCCTGGGCAAGGCGACCGACAACTACGGCCGTGTCTCGGGCTACAAGAACCTCTATGTGACGGACGGTTCGCTCATCCCCGGCAGCATCGGGGTCAACCCCTTCGTGACCATCACCGCGCTGGCGGAGCGGAACATCGAGCGCGTCATCAAGCAGGACATCACCGCGTCCTGAACCGCGGGCCGCAGGCGCTCCCCGCGCGGTGTCGCGTCAAAGCGGGGGTCCGGGCGAGGGCTTCGCGCGGCGATATGCCGAACAGTTCGGCGTCGAAGTCGGCGGCCTGCGCAAGGAATCCACCCT